>JAIBAQ010000004.1 GCA_019695095.1 Candidatus Hydrogenedentota bacterium | reverse complement strand
CGCGATTCCGGTATTCCTTCATTCACACCTACAAACCCGTATTGGATGATGAACCCTATCGTTCATTCGATACGATGGAGGACTATCGCCGCTGGTGCGAGGAGAACCTTCCGGATTGGCTAGGGTATGGCCGCGTTTGAGTATCGTCAGGCAGAAGAAATCCGGGATTCATTCGCACGACACAAGGTGCGATATATGTTTATCGGAAAATCCGGGGCGATACTTCTTGGGTTTCCGGATACGACTCAAGATGCTGACATCTTCGCCGAAAAATCACCTGAAAACGGAGAGGCTTTGGTCGCGGCACTGCACGATCTAGGTTTTTCGCTCACGGAATCACAGTCAGCGGAAGTGAAGCGGGGCAAAGACTTCGTGCAGTTGAAGAATGGCCCTTTCGATTTGGATCTTGTATTCGCTCCGGACGGAATCGAACGGTTCGAAGATGCATGGAAGCGGCGTGTAGAGGTGGAGGGATTTCCCGTATGCCACATCAACGACATTATCGCCAGCAAACAAGCGTCAGGCCGAGCTAAAGACCGTGAGTCGTTGCCCCGGCTAATGTCATTCAGGGACTACTGGCTGAAACTCCGGAAGTAGCGAAGGTCGCTGAAGACGCAAACCTGCACTAACTCTTTCTCAAGAACGCCGACTAAGTCTTACTGCACTACAGCGCCGTTGAATACGACTTCCATCCCCTTCAACGACTCGTTGGGTTTGAAAGTAAGCGCAACGCCTTGAGGAACTTTTGCCGTAATGTTCAGCTTGTTGCCTTCGAGCTTCCACTCGACCTCGGCGGGTCCGTTGATGGTGGCCGATGCGCCTTTGGCCCAGGTCAGCCCGCTTGGGAACGGGCTAATCGTGACGGCCTTCCCTCCTACTTCCGTTGGTACAATGCCAAGCACGATTTGGTTGAGGAACTGAATCGGCGCGGAGGACCATGCGTGGCAGTGGCTGCGCGTTGGGAAGCCATCGCCGCCCGTGGTGCCTTCGGCGAAGCTCTCCCAGACGGTCGTGGCGCCGATATCGATCATGGGATCGTAGTTCTTGCGAATCGAGGCAATGATCTCGTTCTGCTTGCCGAGCTTTTCCAGCGCCTCGTACTCGTACTGAATGGCGAACGGCGCACCAACCTTCGTCGTGCCCTCCGGCGGATTGAGCACATTTTCCAGAAGGATCGCTTCGTTCTCCTTTGGCGCGATGTCGTAGAGCAACGCCAGGAAGCTGGTATGCACAGACGACTTCGCGCTAATTGTGCCGTCGTCGTGGATGCTGTCGGGATAGCACTTCTTCTCAGCGTTCCACAGGGCGTTAATCGACGCCACCAGCGAAGCGCGATACTCCGCGATCCACTTGGCGTTCTCGGTGTCGCCAAGCACGTCGGCACACTTCAGAGCCGCGTCGATCGCGCCCACGACGAGCATGCTGTTGTGGAGGACGGTCGAGTGATTGTCGTCGATGCCACTCCAATCGAACATGTTCCAGAAGGGCGCGCAGAACAGACCGCGGTTGGTGGTGTACTTCTGCGTGCCCCGCAAATTCTGCAGCACCTGCGGCCACACTTCTTCGAGGAACTTCGTATCGCCCGTGTAGAAGTACGAATCCCACACCGATATGCCCCAAAGATGACTCCATGCCGGAAGCAGCGTCTCCCAGGTGGACGGCGTCTGGCACAACGCGATGGGGTATTTCTCCAGCGAATACCCGGTCAGTCGGACGCAGCGCTCTGTGAGGTCCGCAGACCCGAATGCGATGAGACCGTAAAGGCCTTCGTTGCGCGCGTCGCCGACCCAATGCGTCTGCTCGTAGAGCGGACAATCCGTGAAGGTGTCTTCCATGCACAGCTTGAGCGTGCGCGCGGAGATCTCCCAAATCTTGTCGAGGTCGGGATCGCTGCACGCGAAGCGTCCGATGGGTTGAACCGGATACGTGGACTCAATCAACTGAAAGTGCCGAATCGAAGCGGGCTTCGTTTGGTTGTGAAGTCGAATAAAGACGAATCGCCCGGCTCTCCGCTCCAGCGACGTGAAGGAATTGAGTCCTTCCTTGCAGGTATACCGCATGACGTTTCGATACTCGCCCGTATGCTGCACGCGCCCCTTGGGAGTGACGTACTCGACCGCGGAGATATCGATTTCGAGTCCCGCCTCGGCAGTCAATTCAAACTGGTAATAACCGACATTCTCTTCACCCAAATCGTAGACCAATTCGATGTCGCCATCGGGTGATGGCTTTACCGTGGTTACGGCAGCGTCATCCTTGATCAAGGCTTCGGGATTCTCCACGTACTGAGCCGCGCTACCGATGACTTTACGCGCCTTGAACTTCATGTGAGGGTCGTCGCTAAGGTCATTGGCCGTCGACAACACACGGATCGAATCGCCGAAGGCAGCCCGGAACGACTTCACATCCTTCACATCGGCAAGATACGTGTTGATGCACCCTTCGATTTTGGATGTGACCGCCTTGCTCTCCTCCGGAGACAACAGCTTGAATGCGTAATCCGCGGAGACGTACTTCGCCTCGTCAAACGGCACGAAACACCAAGGATCTTCCTTGCTCTGGTTAATCGGGTTGCTCAACTCGAATCCTTCGGTCTCGTGGAAGCGAAGCTCATTGTCTTTCTGCCAGTGCCCGAAGTAGCTGGTGACGACCATGAAGAGAAAGTTGTCGCCTTTGTGCAGCGTGAACGCGTTGTCTCTCCCACGCTCTCCGTTGATCGTTACCGTCGAGCCGGGGGACTCGAGATGAATCACCGTCTCCTTCGGCACCGTGACGATCGTCGCAGTGGCGCTCGCCATGGAGACCTTATCGTTGGCTTCGATCAAACCAGGGTACATGAGGCGCGCCGTGGGAAACGTGACGCACATCCACTTCGAGTCAAGAACGTTTGCCTCGCGGAAGGATTGGAACGCGAACGGCTTCTTCGTCAATGGCGGACAATCCCGCTCGTTGAGTCCCTTCCAGGGGCCTCCGGCGGCCTCGAACAAAACCGCCGCGGGCTTGTACAACGGTTCACCCTGACGCCGGGCATCGTAGACTTCGAGAGGTCCCATTTGAACACAACGCTTCGGCGTATTGGGCACCCAACCGTTGGCTTTCGAGGTTTCCCACGTGGAATCGGAGATCACCCTCACCGGATCTCCCGACTTCGGAGTGACATCCAATTGCACCAAGAGTCCGGCTTGCTGCGGAATTTGGTGAAACGTGCCCACGCCAAAATACTTCGCGACAACGAGGATTTCGTTCTTGCCTGCCTTCAGGTGAGCGGCGACATCAAGGACATCGTATTGATAGTGATCCGGCCAACTCCGGCACGGCCCGTCGTTGACCCACGTCCCATTGATGAAGAGCCGGTACCTGGTATCCGCGGTGATTGCCAGGCGCGCGTTCGTGAATTCCGGAAGAGTGAATTCCTTGCGCGCCATGATCGTGTCGTTGTACTCGTGATACGACTCCTGCGGGTGCCAGATCCACTTAGCGGTCAAGTCCGCGGCCTCCGCCCCCGACGCGCGCGAGGAACACAGCGCGGCGCCCAGAAAGGCGGAAAGCACCAACGAAGTCATGGATGAATGCGACATGGTTCTTCCTTCCCATCCCCCACGGGGGAAAAACGAACTAATTCGAAGTGGTATTTAGCGATCGGCCGTGCGCCGATCGACAAACATCAGACTCTTGCCCTTGGGCTGCGCCATCTGACGCGTCTGGGCAAGTACTTCAAACATCTTCTTGGCGCTTTTGAAATGGCGGAACTGGGTGTGCGCGACGCCGATGGAAAGCGCCATCAAAGGGTACTTCAGTTCTCGTCCGTTCTTATCCGTGATTTGGACGAAACCCTGCCGAACTTCCTGCCCCGAGTAGAGTTGCTGGATGCTGCTGTCGAAAGTCCGCATCAATGTGCTGCAGAAACGTTCGTAGTCTTCGATGTTGAGCAGGACGACAAAGTGTTCACCGCCCAAATGCGCGGTGAAGCTCTCGTAAACGCCCATGTTCCGCGTCATCGACGTAAGCATGTTGGCCATGAATTCGAGCGCCTTGCGCTGTCCTTGCATGCCATACGCGACGCAATACGGCTTGAAGCCGACGATGTCCACGTAGCAGGCGGCGATGGCCGAGCCGCGGGCCAACCGATGGTTGATCTCGCGCTTGATGGCCTCAGTGCCGGGCAGATTCGTATGTGGATTGAGCTTGGAGAGTCCGTCGAGCAGCGCGCGCAACGCCTCAATTTTTTCCATCAGCGTATCAAGCTTGAACGGTTTTGCAAGAAAGTCGTCCGCGCCCTGTTCGAGCCCGTGTAGAACTTCCGGTTCCTCTCCCAACGCGGTCAAGATGAGGATTCCAACCCCGTAGAGTTCAGGGTCTTTCCGCAAACGGCGGCAAATCTGGTACCCCGTGACCCCGGGGAGCATGATGTCGAGAATGATGAGGTCCGGCCGGACCTGCTTCGCCATCTCAAACGCGCCCTCGCCGGAATTGATCACCGAAACCTGATGACCTTCCGCGGTAAGCTTCGTCTGAATCAGGTCCGCCAAATCGAGATCGTCATCTACAACCAGAATCTTGCTCATTCAACATCCTTCCCACAAGTGCCGCGCCGGTAAGTTCAAGATTGCCAAGGAAACGTTGTGCGCGAGGCGTATTCTAATGTCCTAGTGAGATTGGGGCAAGTATTCCGTTGTCCCCCGCTCCACCCTACCACCAAACCGGCCCTGGAGAGGGATCCAGGGAACCCATTCCACAACAAATCTTCTTGACAGGATTTACACGATTCCAATCGAAGAAGACCAACCGCCTCGCACCCCCATTGGGCTCTCTTTAATCTTGTGAATCGTGTTAATCCTGTCAGAATGAATTGAACGTGTCTTCTGCAATATCACCTTTAACGCAGAGTCGCGATGCACAGACTCACGCTCCATTTCCGTCTTCTCCCTTGCGCAGTATTCTGGATGTTACGATTGCAACTTCTTGTCGATTCCTGCGGTTCGGGGTATCATGCCGGCAAGGGGGGCGGCCGGTTGTGCGCTCCGAAAACCGGGGAACGGCGATGAATCAGAAGACTGAGGGCGCATCCAAGTCGCAGTTGTGGGTTCTGACCTTGCTTCGAATCGCGATTGGCTGGCATTTCCTGTATGAGGGCGTGGTGAAGCTGCTCACGCCCGGGTGGACGGCGAAGGAGTACTTGCTCTCGTCTCGCTGGTTGCTGGCCGATGGTTTTCACTGGATGGCCTCTCAGCCGACCGTGATGCGCCTAGTCGACCTGGCGAACATATGGGGCCTCACGCTCATCGGCGTGTGCCTCATTCTGGGATTGTTCACGCGTATTTCCTGCCTGCTTGGGATGTGCCTGCTCCTGCTTTACTACGCCGCCTACCCCCCATTCTTCGGGTCCGATTTTGGAGTCGTGCGTGAAGGCGCATACCTCATCGTCGACAAGAACCTCGTCGAAGCGATTGCGCTCTTTGCCCTGCTCTTCTTCCCGACCGGCATGTTCGCCGGCCTGGACCGATTCGTGTTCGGCAAAAGAAGGCAGGAGCCTGTGCAGTCCGAGACGGCGATCATGGGGCTGCCGCCGGAATCGCGTGAGCCAGTTCCCATGTCGGGCCGTCGCGTGGTCCTTCGCGCCATGGTATCGGTCCCCTTCTTGATGGCGTTCGGCACGGCGCTGGCCAAGAAGCGCGGTTTGCTCAGCCATGAAGAGAAGAACCTCGTCGACGGCGTCTCGGGCGCGACGATGAAGCGCTATAGCTTCACGTCCATCAAGGACTTGAAGGCTCCCGTCCCCGCCGCGCAGATCGGGAAACAGACCTTCAGCAGGCTTGTGCTGGGCGGTAACCTGATTGGCGGCTGGGCGCACGCGCGCGACCTCATCTACGTTTCAAAGCTAGTCACGGCCTATCACACGCGCACCAAGGTCTTCGAGACCTTCATGCTGGCGGAGAAGTGCGGCGTGAACACGATTCTGACGAACCCCAAGCTCGCGCCGATTATCAAGGACTACTGGAAAGAAGGTTTGGGCAAGATCCAGTACATCTCCGACTGCGGCGGCTCGGACCTGCTGCAAATGGTCAATATGTCCATCGACGACGGCGCGTCGGCGTGCTACGTGCAGGGGGGCATCGCGGACAATTTGGTGGAACGCGGTGAATTTGACGCAATCGCCAAGGCGCTGGACCGCATTCGTGCCAACGGACTTCCCGCAGGCATCGGCGGACACAAGCTCGCCACGGTGCAAGGCTGCGTCGACAAAGGACTTATCCCGGACTTTTGGGTGAAGACTCTTCATCCGCTCACCTACTGGTCTGCCAAGATCGAGGAAGAGCATGATAACGTGTTCTGCAAGGAGCCTGACGGAACCGTCGAGTTCATGAACGCCCGCAAAGAACCGTGGATCGCCTTCAAGATCCTTGCGGCGGGCGCGTATACACCGGCCGACACCTTCCGCTATGCCCTTGAGAGCGGTGCGGATTTCCTGTGCGTCGGGATGTACGATTTTCAGGTTGTCGAGAACGTCAATCTGACCGTCAACATCCTCAACGAGGGCATCAACCGCTCGCGTCCCCTTGTCGTATAAGGACTTAAGCGACCTCCATCGCAAGGCTTGACTTTTCGCCTGGATTGTATTAAATTCTTAATACAATCACTCTATAGCCAAACGCACCCCCAGAAAGGTCATTGGCCCGGAGGTCATCATGCAGTTACACGTCTCTCCCAATAACGGTCTCCCGATCTACATGCAGATTGTCGACCAGATTAAGTTCCTGGTTGCCAGTGGCAGGTTGAAATCGGGCGACGAACTCCTCCCCATCCGCACGTTGGCGGAACAACTGGTCATCAATCCAAACACGGTAGCCCGCGCTTATCGCGAACTGGAATCGGAAGGGTTGTTATCCTCCCGTCGCGGTGCCGGGACTTACGTCACCGACCGGGGGTCGCCGTTGGCGCGGCATGAGCAGGAGCGGATTTTGGGAGAGCGCGTGGACTCCATGTTGGTGACGGCCAAACAACTGGGATTCAGCAGAGAGGCGACCCTCCATCTCGTTCGCGAGCGTGCGGACCACCTGGGGCTAACCGAAGGGGAAGTTGAGTCATGAGTGACACGCAAAACATCGTAGAAGTCCGGTCGCTTTCAAGGCAGTTTAGAAAGAAGCGCGCCTTGGATAACGTCACGCTCGACTTGCCCAAAGGGGTGGTGTTGGGTCTGGTTGGTGAGAATGGGGCAGGCAAGACGACGCTGATCAAGCATCTGCTGGGACTGTTCAAAGCGCAAAGCGGCTCGGTCCGCGTGTTCGGGCTCGATCCGGTACGTGAACCGGAGAAGGTTCTGGTCCGCGTCGGCTACCTTTCCGAGAACCGCGAGATGCCCGGTTGGATGCGCATCAGCGAACTCATGAGATACACGCAGGCGTTCTATCCCACCTGGGACGCCCACTACGCCGAAGAACTGCGCGAAACCTTTGGCCTGGACCCGGATACGAAAGTGAAGCACCTGAGCCGAGGCCAGAAAGCGCAGGCGGGGCTGCTGATAGCACTCGCCTATCGACCCGACTTGCTGCTGCTGGACGAACCCTCCTCCGGGTTGGACCCGGTGGTTCGCCGCGACATTCTCACGGCAATCATCCGCACCGTTGCAGACGAGGGCCGCACCGTGCTCTTCTCGTCGCATCTGCTGGATGAGGTGGAACGTGTCGCCGACCATGTCGTCATGTTGCACAAAGGGAAGCTTGCCTTCTCGGCTCCTTTGGACGAGGCAAAAGCAGGCCATCGCCGGTTTACGGTGCGTCTCGCTGAAGGGAGCGCTACTCCACCGCCGTTGCCGGGAACACTCTATTGGCTGGAGTCATCGGTGCGCGTCGCGCGCAAAGAATGGACAGCAATCTGCAACGGTCAATGCGACGAATTCAAAGCGGCGGCCGCGAAGCAGCGAATCGAGATTGTCGAAGAATCGATACCCAGCATAGACGAAATCTTCATCGCGCGCGTGCGCGGTGTCGAGTAGGGGGGAATCGGTCATGCAGAGTGCAACACGTGCTTTGATTTGGCGTCAGTGGCGCATCGTGCGAATCCCTGCGATGCTGGCCATACTTTTCTCGGCTGCAGTGGTCGCGCTCAATGTCCTCATTAACGGACTCACGGGGTCGCGAGACACCGACCTGAGTGCCGTCTTCGTCACTGGCGCGATGTTTCTATTCGCCGTCTATATACTCGTTTGCGGCGCTGACCCAAACGATCTGACTAGACTATTCCCTCGCGCCTTATTGGGATTGCCCTTACGAACGTCTCGGCTCGCTTTCATCGAGCTGGCAGGGCGCACACTAACACTGCTCTTGGTCTTTGCCATAATCGGCATACTCGCCCTGCCGGCGATCCTGATTTTTGAGACGCCTTCGTGGCCAGACGCGATGATGGACTTCTTAGCGCACCTGCCCGCCCTAGTCCTCGTGCTGACAGCAGCGTATTCCTTGATACAAGCGATATGCTGGTGGCCTGGCGGTCTTTATGCCTTGATTGGATTTCCACTGCTGTTGATACTGTGCCCTCCGGTCCAGAAAGCCTATGCGGCCTCGCTGGAGTATCTTGCATTAAGCAGTCCCATGTTCAGAATCGCGGCTCTCTTTACCATCGTAGCCTCAGGCTATCTTCTGGCCTATGGAGCCGTGCGTGTCATGCGACGAGGCGGATTCTCCTTCCCCGTCGCGGCGATACCACTCTCGTTCCGAAGGAATCGCCATGCGTTTCGCTCTGCGCTGTCCGCCCAATGTTGGTATGAGTGGCGCACCTTCGGGCGCATGGTGCCCCTTGTCGCGTTCCTCTTCCTGTCACTCATGCTGGCCGCCATGATGCAGATGTTCGCTGACTTGGGCCCAGTGCGAAAGTCAGGAGAGGAAATCGCCACATCGACCACAATGGCGCTCTTGTCCACGATATATGCCCCTGTATGCGTACCGCTAGCAGCCTTTGTCGTGGGAGCGCTTCTCCTAGCACGCGATTTTCAGGAACGGGCCAAGCTCGGCGCCTTTCTGTTTACCAGACCGTTGCCAACGCGCACGCTCGCCAAGGCCCGGCTACTGTCTGGACTGCAAAGCTTGGGAATTGCCGCCTGCTTGGTTGCCTTTGTAGTGGCCGCCTCAAATGTACTGGCCTCTACCGAGATCATGGACAAGGCCATGGAAGAGGTCCTTTTGATCGTCGGGACGGACTCCGTAGTCATCCCGGCCTTGTCCTACTGCGTGTTTGTTGCGCTTGTTGCTTGGGCACTCCTTTGGCTTGGCATTCCGCTCATCTTGGTAGTTCTCTTGGTGGCGTACCCAATCATCATCGCCGCCGAATTGGCTGACTCGCTTGGCTTCGCGGACTCCGCTATTGTGACCGGTGTATGCGGTGCGCTCGTGCTTATTCTGTTGGGCTTCGCAACGGTCGCCGTGAGGTCCGCTCGATCGATGTTGAAGGTAAGGGACCTGCTTCGTCGCGACGTCCTCGCTGGAGGAGTTACATGGCTTATCGTGGGTATTTTCTTTCACTACTTTGCAGATCGAAATGGCATTCTGCCGTCATCGGGCGATCCTTATCACACGCTGTTCAACAAGCTGATTGAATTGACGCTCATCTGGGGCTTTGCGTTCATACCCGTTCTGCCACTCTTATCCGTTCCAAAAACCTTTGACTGGCTTCGCCACCGGTAGACAAACTCGAATGAAGCATGTAAGGGTAACGCATATCCGCTCGCACTCAACTTGATCCACTTACAATCCTGTCGTTTGCCGCTTCTAAGAACTTCATCCATGTAGGAATTGGTCGAAATTGCGAGCGCATGTGCCATGCGTCGCAACGACGCGGACGGGGGTCGTGTGCCGCTGGTCGAGTTCGCCAAGTATCGCGCAGCCCGTTGAAAACTTGGGCTGGATCGCGATTTTCGATCCTCCGTCCGCATTCGCATATTGCGCAGAAGTAGCTGATATCGATGCACTTCATTTGATCGTGATCGTTTGGCACATACCTTGCTCATTTCAAAGGTAGCGGCGACGGAGCATGAACCGAATGTGAGCAATGATTCGTCTTCATTAGCAAGTAGAGGTGAAGCGAACGTAGTTGCGCTCGGACAATTGAAGGAGTAGTACAAACGTGCAGTACTCGTGTGATTGCCATCACAAACCAGGTCGCCGCACTCGCACCATTCGAAGTGCAATTACAGCCAATCACATCGTGGAGTGGTTGCGCCCCAAAACTCCCCAGACTCGACGACACATGGAAGGACACGAGATTGCCTTCGCGTGTGTCTCCATGGCGCTATTGATACTTGGAGTTTCTTCTCTCTTCTTCAAGCCCGCCGATGTACTCGGTGGGGGCGGCAGAAAGCTGGTCTTTCCAGAAGGCGCGAACGTTGGCCTAGTGTTCGCAAGACCCTCATCCGAGCCCAGTGATGGAAAATGGGTGAGCGCCAAGGAGGGATGGCAGTATCTGGGAGAGGCTCGGGGTCGCATTGAAGTGCCAGCACACACTGACCTGATGATTCGTGTGCGTCAGCGCGACCTTTCGTTTCTACAGCCAATGGGTTTCGACGCATTTAGCATGCTTGATTGTTCGGGGGTCGGACTTACCGATGAAGATACCGTCTATCTCAAATACGCAACGGAGTTGCGTGCACTGAATCTATCTCAGAACCCGGCCCTGTCGGATCGCTGTCTTGCTCATTTGGCGTCTCACGGCAAAATGACATGGCTGAACGTCGATCAAACGGGCATTTCGGGTGGTCTTGTCTCTGCCAACGCGCTCGCCCGAATGGAGGACCTGCTCTATTTCAGTGCGAATGATACGCACTTCGAGGACAAAGGAATGGCGCACCTCGGGGAATGTGCAAAACTGAAGGTGCTGTTGCTCGCGAATTCGCAACTCAGTATCAGCGGCGTAAGATTTCTCTCTGGTTTCGTCCAACTGGAAGTTCTCAACCTGGAAGGGTCGCCGGTAGAAGCAGGTGCTGTGGACTGTCTTCTGGGTTTGCCCAGGCTTCGTCACTTGAACCTGAGCGGCATTCGCATAAGCGACCGCGATCTTCTCGGTTTGCCGAACCTGCATGAACTCCAATATCTGAACCTCGATCGCACGCGAATCACGGATGGGTCTTTACCAATAATTCTCGAATGCGAACGACTTCAATTGGTCACTGTCCGTGAAACCGGAATCACGCTCGCTGCCATTTCGGAGAATCCGCTCGGGCGAGTGCCTCGGATCATCCATGCACGTTCGGAACATCAAACCACTCGGCATCTGGCCGCCATCGAGGGGTAGAGTAGCCGTTTCGACTTCGTTTGCGCCCCGTTGTCACCGCATGAATGGACTCGACTCGCGCGCTTCGCCGGACGGCGCACTTGTCTTAAGCTCACTATCCTCCATATACTTAATGTAGTGCTCGGGATGTACAGACCGGACAAGCGTTTCACGAAAAGACCGTAGAAGGGAAGAGCATGAAGCAAGTGATCCTCATTGTAATGGTGGCGCTGGTCGCCCTCGTCGGATGCGAGAAACCCCCACCCCCGGAACCTCCTGCTCCGCCTCCTCCCCCGCCACCTACGGCAGATGAGTTGTATCGAGGTGTAATGCAGAAGATCGAGCCGTCGATCGTGCCCAGTGCGGCCATGGGACCCATTCTTGCCGCCGCTCTTCAAGCTGAACTGAGCGGGCTGAACGCGCAGGTGAACGGACCACAAGCCAAGCAGAAAGTGGCCAGCGACCTGGTTGAACGTCTGAAGCAGGCCAGGAGTACCGAACAATGGGAATTGGTGCTGGTCCTGTGCGATGGCTTGGATGTCATGGAGCCCGGAGGCTCTCGGACATCCAATTACCGCGATCAGGCCTTGGCCGAAAAGGCCCGGCCAACGGTTAAGGTGAAGGGCTTCTTCGAACAGGATGGCGTCACGAATGTCTTCATGGACGTGTTTGTCCCGACCACCGGAAAGACGGAGAGCGTGAAGAGACGCGAAGGCGAAGAGTTCCTTGGCTTAGTCCTGGAGAAGATCGTCGGCGACAAGAAGGCGATTCAACTGAGGTACAAGGCGACTGGGGCCACGTTCACGGTTCCGGCGCCGTAGCATACGCAGGCGAAACAAGGTGTGAGTGCGATAAGGCAAGCAGTAGCCGCGTTACTTACCCTGAGTGTTTTGATGGGCAGTGGGTGCGACTCCGAGTCCTTGAAGGATCTTGGAAAACCATCCGGCGATATCAAAAACCCAATTGAGCCGCAGCAGATCGAGAACGAGTTCGACAATCTGCTGCGGCCTTTTTATGATTACGTGGAAAATGCAAAGGCCGAAACGGCACTTGACCCGGACTATGCGCAGAAGTTCAAAGGACAATTGGAGGCGCTGCGTAAGAAGTACGAAGGCACCGATCCGGGCAAACTGAAACTCAAGGACGTTCAACACAGGCTTGAGCGCTTGCTGATAGTGGCAAGGGACATCCCCAACGTGGGGTTGGTTTCGTATCTATGCGAGCTGCTGGAACTGGTATCGCCGGACAATACTCGAATCGACCGATTCCGGTTGTGGGCAACCGTTCAGCTTAATCGCCCCATCGTGGCCATTCGCGGTTGGTATGAGCCTCTTGAGGTCGATTTGCCGATTGTGTACGTATTCGTTAAGGTTTATCTTCCCGAATCGAACGAGGTCGTGAGCATGCGCGTTCGAGAAGGCGAAGAGTTTCTAGGACTGAAGTTTCTGAAGATTCTGGGCAAGAAAAAGGGCATTCGACTGGAATACAAAGCCACTGGCGATGTATTCGAGGTATACGGTCCGTGAGCACAGCAACCAATTTTCAATTCCGTTTTTTGGCGGTGGCGACCATCGGCCTCGCTGGTGTTCTGTGTTACGTGAACACGTTTCCCGGAGAGTTTGTTTGGGACGACGTCTCCTCGGTGCTGATTCATAAGCACGTTCAAGACCCGAGCAAGTTCACGCAGTTGTTCATGGAAGACCAACATGCTTTCGGTAGAGGCCAGGGCAATTTCTATCGGCCCTTGGTTTCGGTATCGTTCATGGTCGACTATTTACTCTCCAGACCGCCGGGGGCGGAAAGCGCCATGGGGCCGAACGGTCCGGTTATTTCTACGTTCGTCTTTCACCTCACCAACATGCTTTGGCATATGGCGGCCGCTTTACTGTTTTTTGCCGTCCTCGTGAGACTTGATGCACCCCGCTTTGTGCAGCTCGCCGCTCCCCTGCTTTACGTTTGCCATCCACTGCACACCGAGGCCGTGGCCTACATCAGCGGGCGCGCCGATCCCATGTCCGCCGCGTTCATGTTTGCGGCGCTCCTTTTCGCCTTACAGAATGATCGGTCGAAACGCCGGATCGCCAGCACCGTTCTAAGTTGTCTCTGCTTCGCTCTGGCAGTGATATCCAAAGAATCTGCACTCATACTTCCTGCATTGCTCGTGCTGGCCTTTCTGCTCTTCCGCGCAAAGGTCGGGGCAACCGATGAGAGTCATGCATTTCGTCCATTGCCAGCACTCCTGGGTTCTCTGGTACTTCTGGGAGCGTACGTGGCTTTGCGCACTTTTGTTCTGAAGTTTCAATCCGACACGGCGCCTAGAGACTTGAGCATGGGTCAGCGTATAGCAGAGGTGGGTCAAGCGTTTGCGCTCTATCTGAAGCTTATCTTCGTTCCAACCGGACTTCACATGGAACGCACACTGGATGGCTATCCGGCATGGCTGGCGATAGTGGGCTACGCGTTGCTTCTCGTGTGTGTGGGAGTGTTTCTTGGCGCATGGGTCCGCGGAAATTATCGTATTGCGTTTGGAATGGGGCTATTCCTGGTGGGATGGTTCCCCGTTTCGGGCGCGATCCCGTTGAATGCCCCCATGGCGGAACACTGGCTCTATGTGCCGTTAGCGGGTTTCCTTCTCGCCTTCCTGGAACTGTTTTGGACAGTGCTTGGCTCCCGCGCACCCAAACTGGCCTATCCCCTCGTCTACGCCGCGTGTGCCTTATTCGTTGCACTTACCGTCCAACGTAACTTGGATTGGCGCAGCAATGAGTCGCTTTATCTATCCACGTTGAAGTACAACCCAACGTCCGCCCGGATTCAGTACAACCTTGCTGTGACGTATGAAGATCTTTTGCACAATCCTTTTGGCGCGCGCCGGCACTACGAAGAGGTAATCAAGCTCTACGCCAAGAAGAAGGCGGGGATGCAGTTTGACGAAAAGTCCGAACCCTTCTGGGACGAAGAGCTGGAATCCCATCTCCATTTGGGGCAGTTGTTCATGCAAGAGCAGCGCTTTGACAAGGCGGTGTCCCATCTAGCGACCTTGATGCGGATATCCCCGAATGAGCAGAACCGTTGGATGGTAGCTTCCGCGTCGATTGGCTTGGGTCAATGCATGCTGGCGGCAGGTCAGCCCGATGAAGCGCGCAAATATATCGAACAGGCAGGCGCCATCGATCCGGAACGGAAGCCCGAAGTCGATCGGATGCTGAAAATGCTATTCGGGAAGGCAGTCTCGTAGTAGAACCCTATGCTTTTGTAGACTCTAAAGCTGCTTGGGTTGCGACTCAAGAAAGACTTTAGTCTGAGCGGGGGACCGCTCGAGCGCGGGTTAGAGTGGTAGAAACAAAAGCCAAGCGGGCAGCCTGTATTCTTGAGTGCCGTAGGCACGGCAGACTCTAGCCTGGGGTTCCGATTCGCGTCACCGACGCGAATCGGAACCCCAGTTACCAGTCCCCACGCCCAACGTGAGCCCTGTAAGCGCGAAAGCAACTTACACGGCTCGTTTCTTAGGAGGATTCTATGCTGACACATCGTCTCATTCATCCTGACATTCTTCAGGCGCTCGCATCCGCCGGGCACGGCTCCAAAGTCCTCATCACCGATGGCAACTACCCGGCAATCACACAACTTGGCGAGAATGCCTCCCTCGTTTACCTCAATCTGGCGCCGGGAATGCCCACCGTCACGGAGGTCCTCGGCGTGTTGCTCACGGCAATCCCAGTGGAAGACGCGGCAGTGATGGATCCAGAATCGGGGTCCGAGCCGCCTATCTTCTCGGAGTTCCGTAGACAGTTGCCCCGTGTCGAATTGACCCGCTTGGGTAGGTTTGAGTTTTACGAGGATGCCTCGGGACCGGACACATGTCTTCAGATCGTAACCGGTGATCAGCGGCTCTATGCCAACCTCTTGCTGACGATTGGAGTTGTTGCACCCTAGAAGCTTGTTTGACAGTCAAAGCCGGTCAAAGGATTAGCCTGGGTGCTCGTGCAGTCGAGGCAGATTCTGCTCCGCGTGTGCGCAGTCTTCGGCACTGCCTTCCGCGACAACAAACCGGTAAGTGGTTCCGCGATGAGCCAGCCGTTCATTGAGGAGCGCTGCTTGCGCCTTCGCCTCGTCTTCAGTGATAAAGAAAACAGGCAGGATTCGTACGCGACTGTGTTCGACACCTTGAAGTTGAACGAGCGTGTACATGCCAAGTCTCACCGATACAGCCCCGTTACGGTATGTTAGGTACTCTCAGCTACCTTAATTATACCCTCGAAAATTACGGTAGGGTGTCGTCATTGCGAGATTTTTTCCTTATTCCTGACGAGGCCTAGCGTCGTTGGATGCTGCTCATCAGAACACAGACTTACTGGATTTAAGCTATTACATATAAACAGGTTACGACACCCCGACAATTCCTCGTATCTCACACGACTTGCCGGGGGAAGCTTCAGTATGCCGAACGCAAAAGCACAAGCGCTGCAATTAAGTAGGTCCACTTTACTGCGCTTCAAGGGTGTTTCGTACTTACGTGGCAATTCTGATGCGAAACCAACGTTACACTGCCACCCAAGAGGTCCGAAGCTGTCGCTGTACCAGAGGCGCAGCATGTCCACACATCCGTGTCGAAACCACCAGATGAGGGAGGAAGTTGGGTGCAAGGGGAACTCGGGCTCACGGACGTACCGGTTCCAGAAAAAGGAGATATTTATTGACACTCGGTATACCCCGTGTTATCATCGAGTTGCGATGATGATAACCCTGTCTTTCGCGTTCGAATAAACGTGCTGGGAGGTCTTGCTCGATGGCGGATAAACAACGCCCGTTTGGTGAGGGGGAGCCGGAAAAGGATGATGCGTTCGGAACCGGAGACAGTGACTTCGGTGCGCTGACAGGTGGCGAAGGAGGCCTCGGTAACCTGCCGCCACTAAGCGACTTCGAATCGTCCGCCGGCAAGGATTTTGACAGCGGTCTTCCGCCACTTAGTGGAATTGACATGGATTCTGGAAAGCGTGGTCCTGAAGGCCTTCCCCCAATCAGTGATATTCCTGTAGAAACGCCCATTCCTACCGGTGGCAACATCAAAGTCGCCCCGCCCTCATTTGGCAGCACGCCTGCTTTTGGAACGCCTTCCGGCAGCGGACTGGACACACCTTCAGCCGGCTCCTCGTTCCAGGATTTGGCGGCAGACAGCGATTTCACGCCCGAGACGCCGGAAATGGCGCCCCCTGGGCCGGATTCGGATATCGACACGCCGCTGTTCGACAGCGCGTTTGGTGGCGGCGGCACGTTTAGCGGCGCGGCTGACACTTCCGCTCCAACTCAAGCGATGGAAACGCCCATGTTCGGTGCGAGCCCGGGCGGGTTCGACGCCGACGCGTTCACCGGCATTACGAATGGCGGCGGTCGCGGATTTGACGCGGGCACGCCGTTGCCCGATTTCGGTCCTGACACCGCGGCGCCGACAGCCGTCACTCCTCCCCCGGTTGCGCCAAAGGCCCCGATGGCGCCTGCCGCAAAAGGCGGCAAGGGCGGCGGAACAGGCAAGATGGTAATGGCAGCGGTGATCATGCTGGTAGTCGGTTTGCTTGCTGGCCCATTCATTGAGCAGTACGTCCCGGCCATCCCCTATCCGGTGAAAACAGCGCTGGAATCGACGACCAAAGAGCGGGACGACCTCAAGGCGCAAGTGAAAAAACTCACCGAGAATAAGGGAACGACCGATCAAAAGCCGCTGACTCGCGAACAGATTGATGCAATGATTGCGGAGCGTGACAAACTCACCTCCGAAATCGATGAGAATACAAAGACTCGGGATGATCTCCTGGCACAAGTTGCTTCGAAAAACGAAGAGTTGACCAAAGTCACCGAAGACCTCAACAAGCGAAATGAAGAGTTCGTGCAGGCGGAAGCCGACTACGAACAGTTGGTAAACGACACGGCGATTACACGCGCGCGCAAAGAAGGGTTGGAAGCCGAAAGCGAGCGCCTTGAATCTCTCGTGGGCAAGTTAGAAGACGCAAATCAGCGTCGCTTGCTGACCAAGGACACGCTGGATAGCAACATTGACCAGTTGGCAATCCTGGTGAGTGAGAGCTGTCCGTTGGCTCCTGAAGAGTACTCGCGCGATGTGCGCATTGCGCGCGTCAACGCACTCAAGCAGAAATCAGCCGGAATGAAGTGGGTGGACCCGGCGCTCTTGGATGAGTACACCTCCTTGTACACGCAGGAACTGGAGATTGCGAAGGCCCGTAAATACTTCTTCGCGAAGATTCCCGTGAGCGACCGTTTTGGCACGCCGAGCATGATGTGGGCTGAGTGCCTGATGAATGGGAACTGGAGCGTCTATTACCGCACGCTGGATGGTTCCCACATGGGCGTCTACCAGAACACGGAACGCGGCTCCGGTCCTGCCAAGTTCGCCTTCATGGATGTGGCCGATGAAGTTGCGATGAAGCAGATCGAGACTGAAGTCTTCGCGGCGCGTCCGGAAGGTTACGAAGAGAAGCTTGAGCAGATCGCGAAGAAACAGCTCGCCACAGACGATCGGACTGAGCTCCAGAAGAAGTACGACGCGCTATAGACAATAGCCGATTCACGTAGAGCCGCTTGTGGTTAGGCCGCAGGCGGCTCTCTTCTTTTGTCAGAGGCCGCGACCTCAGACACTTCCGCGCAGGATCTAGTGCAGTGAATCGTGATTGGGGCAACATTTTGGTTGACCCAAGGAAGTATCAATAGCGGCGCACAAACAGGGACTGACGCAAGCGCAGCGAAGCGGAAACGTGTCTGTCCCCGTCCTCCGCCACTAGATCATGTTTGAGACGACGTGAAACGCATGGCGCGGATTGCGGATCGCGCGCTTAACCATCTCCGGCCAGGTATAGTTGCGAAACGCCTGACGCGCGCTCAATTTGAGAAATAGCCGCTTTTGCTGTTCCGGGGACATGGCCGGATTGCAGTTGAACGTATCCGGATCTCCTGCGGTGAACTTGTCCCACGTAATGCCGGCCTCCCGAATCTGATCGGCAAATTCATCGAAGAGCGCAGTCCCCGGATAGGGCGTCAGATAGTGTATCGACGCGAAGTCGATCTTCGCGTCGCGAATGAACTTCCGCGTCAGTTCAATGTCTTCGGGGGTCTCACCGGGAGTTCCGATAATAAAGCAACCGCGCACGCGCAACCCTGCCTCGTGAATCAGGCGCGCAGCCCGCATGTTGTCCTCCACCGAGGCATGCTTCACCATGCGCTCCAGCATGCGTTCGCTGCCGCTCTCAAATCCGATGGTGATCTGAACGCACCCCGCGCGCTTCATGAGTTGCAGCACATCCGGTCGAATGCGCCGCGCATGGATCTGGCATTCCCACTTTAAGCGGTCAAGACCATTCTCGATCATCGCTTCGCATATGGCGCGAAAACGATCGATATCGGTGGCCATCAACTCGTCGTAGAAGGCGATGCTTTCAATGTGATGCCTATCCACGAGGTACTTGATCTCGTGAACGACGCGCTCGGGACTGTGGAAGCGCAGTTTGGTCTCCCGCTTCGAGTTGATGCAGTAGTTGCACTCGAAGGGACAACCACGGCTGGTAATGATTCCGAGGGTTCGATAGGAAAACCCTGCTATCTCCTCCCCCGCCGACGCGTAGAGATCCAAATCCAATTGATCGCGCCGAGGCTCCGGAAGAGAATCGAGATCGGGCGGCACTTCGATGTCGACGATGCCTTCCAGCTTCCCGGAGGTTACCGCTTTGGGAAAGGTCCATTCGGCTTCGCCACGGATCACGCAATCGCCGTATTGAATGGCTTCTTCGGGCATCGCGGTCGGATGCGCGCCCCCCATCACGACGGTAAGGCCTCGTTCCTTCTTGATTCGCTCCGCCAGTTCATACGCGCGAAGCGCATACATGGTCATGAAGGAGATGCCGACGATATCCGGACGAAAGTCATCGAGATGGTCTTCGACATTCTGACCGGCGATTTCATCGATGATGCGCGCCTGATGGCCATCGGCCTGAAGCGTGGCCGACAGATAGGCCAACCCCAAGTTCTCCTTCTTTAGAGAACGGGGGACGCTCGGGTTGATCAGTGCAATCTTCATCAGTGGGCTCCGACAACTTTGAAGAATCGAGCGGCGCTGTATTTGCCCAGGCGCACCATCCCACCAATGCCCTCGCGGCGGAACGCGTTTCCAAAATGGTGAAGCAGAGTCCGCGGGCGGCGCGTAAGCATGTGCCATTGCCAGCGGCTCCAAGCGCGTTCGTACATCGCAGCAATGTCTTCGGCGGAGTAACCGGGGTACGAAACCACGGCCTCGCCTGCCGGGTTAAACTGCATCCAGCTTTCCTTCGTCAGCCAACCGTTGTGTTTGGCCTTCTCGTAGAAAGCCGTGCCTGGATAGGGCGTCGCGATGGCAAACTGCAGGGTGTGCGTATTGAGGCGAAGCGCGAAGTCGATTGTGCGCTCGGCACTCTCGCGCGTTTCCCCCGGCAAACCCAGCAGGAAGTTCGCATGCGTGCTGATGCCGAATTCGCGGCAATCGCGGACGGTCCTCGCAACGTCTGCCGGACTCTGATCCTTCGGAATTTGGCGCAGCACTTCCGGGTCTGCGCTTTCGACGCCAAATTTGATGGCGCGGCATCCGGCATCCGCCATAGCGGCGATAACCTCGCGCTCAATGACCGCATTGCCCATGCAACTAAAAGGCAACCCAAACTTCCGCGACTTGTACTCTTCGCAAAGCGCCACAATATGCTTCGGATTGATGGTGATCGTGTCGTCGTCAAAGTAGATCTCATCGGGATGGTACAAATCGATGAGCGTCTGAATCTCGTCGCACACCTTCTTTGGGTCGCGCCGGCGGTAGTTGCGCTTGCCAGCAAATGGAGCAATCGTGCAGAAGCCGCATTCAAGCGGACAACCGCGAGACGTGAGCACCGTGACGGAGCGGCCCAAACAGAACGGGTCGTTGTACTTCTCCATGGCCATCGTCTCCCACGGTGGCCGCGGCACGCTATCCAAATCTCGTAACAACGGCGCGAACTCGGTTGCCGGTGAACCGGGCAGATTCAGCCACGGCTGCGGTTCAAACGCGAGCGCCTGCGGGATAACCTGGTCGTACTCGCCTCGAATGACTGCTGAAAATCCAACTTCAAGGTGTTCACCGGGGGTCGCGGTCGCGTGTGCGCCACACGCGATTGTTGGCTTTCCCAATGCCCGCAGAGTCTCGACATCAAACGACCAGCTAGGCGCGCTGGTCTCCATAACAACGACATCCGGATTGAACGCGTCTGTGATCGAGATCAGTTCTTCATTCGACGTGTTTGTGGCGATGCAGTCCACAAGTTTCGCCTCGTGCCCATCCGCCATGAGGCGCGCGGTGGCATAGGCAAGCTGGAAGGGAAATGGATGATAGTCGATGCCCACGGACTTCTGCTTGCGCCCGTGAGGCCACCGCGATCCCGCGCGGCAAAACGGCCCGGGGGGATTGAGTAGCAGAACCTTCACGACCGGCCTTCCTTAAGCATCATTGAGTCCCGGCTAAATGAACTCGAACTGAGCATCGTTGTGCACCATCACTTCATCCATGATTTGATTGTACTTCACGAACCGGCAATCCAGGTTGTTGCATTCGTGAGGCTTGATGCCGTCTATCGCGCGCCAATGGTTCTCGCTGTACCAGAGATCGCGCAACGGCGTGGAAAAACAATTGCCGATACTGTGCTTGTCCTTCCGGTGGCGATAGTAGCAGCAGAGATAGACCTCACCCAGCGGGTCGACCGTAAGCTGCAGCGGAGTCAGCCAGCACCGCGTCGTCATATTTATCTTCTCCGTACCGCCCACGATCACCATTTCGGGGTACCGGACGCGCAACTCCGAGAGCAGAGAATCCACGTGGTCGCACTGCTCCTGAGTCAGCTCGGAATCGACAAGCCGCGCTGCTTTGAATTGAATGGAATCGACTCCAAGTCTGATGGCCAGCTTGACGCAGTCCTCAAGCTCGATGAAGTTGTTCTGATCCAGCACTACCTTGACCGAAATTTTCACGCCCGTTCCGCGCTCTCGCCGTAGCGCCAGCATGTCTGCAATGTTGGCGCACACGGCCTCAAAACGCGCCTCCGGCGTGCGAGGGCGTTTCACTTGATCCACCATTTCCGGTGAAGCGCCATCAAAGCCGACGCGCACATAGCTCGCGCAATCGACGAGAGCGGAGGCCAGTTCGCCCTTGAGCTTGGTGCCGTTTGTGAGCAAACCCACACTGGTGCCTTTACTCTTCATATCCCGAACAAGTTCCGCGAGATTGGGATGCAACGTCGGCTCACCGCCACCGCAGAATTCGACGCCCTGCACACCAAGCGCGCGCAGATCGTCGATGAGTTTGAAGAGATTCTCCTTCGACATGATGCCTTTGGTTTCGCGGCTCGTGTTCTCATAGTTGTATTCGCACCAAAGGCAATCCTGGTTGCAGACGTACGTGGGATAGACGATGGCAGTGCGTGGCGCAGGCATGACGCGATCGCGAATCATGCGCGCTTCGGGCCAATGCGTAAGAATGCGCGTCTGAAGCGTGTCGAAGACACGGGAGTCCCGAGCGGCCTCCCCCCTGCTCTCTGCGTCGGGCAGGTCCACTCTGAATGCATCCGACCTTCCGTTGCCTCCTTCTTCGCGCTCCACTATCGACTCGGGGTTTGCTTTCGCCATCATCCTCGCCTTATTTCGGTTTCTTCACCGTTGTGAAGTCCCGTTCCGTCATTCGCGTATACAGAGCTGGATGGAACTGCTTTTCACGAGGTTCCTTCATCTTCTTGATTACAAACTTCGCAATGCTGAGTTTCGATTTCGGGGTCAACTTCACCTTGCCTTCCTTCGTAAGATAAAGCTCGATGAAGATCTCGTCCTTGATCGTAAACGACCGCGTGACTCGCGTATTTGCACGCGAACTCACGGCGGTCAACGTATGCCTGCCCTGCAACAACTCAAGCAGGTACTTTCCGTCGTTCACGTTTCGCCCCATGCTGAAGTTGCGATTGATTGCCAACTTGTCGTCAATAAACACTTGGACGTCCATGGGGGACATCGATTTTGCGTCGTCATCCA
Organism: Candidatus Hydrogenedentota bacterium; assembly: GCA_019695095.1. Lineage (NCBI taxonomy): Bacteria > Pseudomonadati > Candidatus Hydrogenedentota > Candidatus Hydrogenedentota bacterium. Next base: position 75,788 of record JAIBAQ010000004.1, on the reverse strand, counting down.
CAAATACGTGCAGGAACGCCTTGCCACGCTTGGCGTGGTCACTCCCGCCCGTTGTGCTGCAGCCGCTCATGGCAACGCAGCCTGCCGCTACTACGAGTGAAGTTGCTATCCACTTGCTGGATCTCAAGTACTGCATTAGTTGTTACCCACAAAACCCACAAAGTTTGGATCGCGATGGGAAAAGTACTGCACGAAACTCCTGAATCCGTGCAGTTTGGCTCTCAAGTCCGAAAAGCTCTGAATATTCCGGAGCATTCTCCACATCTGCCTCGGGCGCAAATAGAAATTCTTAAGACCCTCATCGATGAAGCCGTTGATCTGCTCGGCGTTCAACCCAGGTAGTTCTTGTGTCGACTGCTGCTCGAAGTTTTCATCAACCCAATCGCGCCACCGTGTCTGCTTCAGGTAACCATTCTCTTTCGCCCAGTTGTAGTACGAAGTACCGGGATAGGCGACAACAGCCGTGAACTGCGCCGTGTCGATAGGCAATTGCAGCGACAAGTCGAGCGTCTTTCTCGCTGTATCCTCCGTTTCTCCGGGGCCGCCAAACATGAAACACCCATGCACGCGAATGCCTGACTTGTAGGCGTTTTGAGCGAAGCGGTGCATCTGCGCAACCGTCGCCCCTTTCTTGACGTTGTTCAACACTTGCTGATCGCCGAATTCGAATCCGACACAAAGCCAGCGGCAACCGGCGCGTTTCATTAGCTTCAAGACTTCCAGATCGTTCACATCGACGCGGGCATTGGCGCTCCACGAAATAGGCACCTTTCGTCGTATCATCTCCTCGCAGAGTGCGACAAGGCGATCTTGCGAGCTGCGCATCGTCAAGGTGTCGTCCTCGAACATGATCTCTTTCAAGTTCGGAAAGAGCTTCATGTCGTATTCGATTTCATCGACAACGTTCTCGACACTCCGAGTGCGATAGGTGTGCCCGTTCATGACCTGCGGCAACTGACAGAACGTGCACTTGGCGCGACAGCCTCGCCCGCTGATTAGCGTGAGGAATGGGAAGAGCTTGCCAAAGTCGTGGTAATCGTGAATGTCGATGTGTTTCCAGGCGGGAAACGGCAATTCATCGAGATTCTCGATGTACGGCCTGCCCGGATTCGCCACGTACCGTCCGCCATCCATCCACGCAAGGCCCAAGCAGTCCTTAACCGCGACACCGTTGGCAAGATCACGAATCGTGTAGTCGTACTCCGCAATCGCCACGGCATCCAATGCGCCATCGGCAAGTCGCAAGGTGTCTTCAGGTTCTGCCGTCACGTGAGGCCCGATCATGACGTGTAATCCGCCCACAGCCTCTTTGCATTTTCGGGCCGACTCAATGTCGGCATTAATGGAAGGAGTCGTCGCCTGGTAGACGACCATGTCGGGCGCAAACTCCTTCAACCGGGGCAGGAGTTCTTCGGTGGGCATGTTTTTGGCCTGCGCATCTACAAAGAGAATAGGATGACCTGCCGCCTCGACTACCGCCGCCGCTGTACAGAAATAGTCAGGATGCCGCTGCACGCGGCCCCTGGACCGCGCAAACCAGCGTGCGGACTTCGTGAAGTCCTTGCCAAACATCGGGTTGAGGAACGCTACGCGCATTTTGTGCCGCCTCTATGCTTTGCCCTAACGTCAGGCAGGTTTCCACAGCTTTCCGAGATAGGTCTCCGTTCCCGTGAACCCGCAGGCAATGGCCTTTAACAGCGGTTCCCTCACATCAGGAAACACCCGAATCGAGGAAAGTTCATCCAGGGGGATAAAACGGACCTCCACAACTCGCTCGTCAATACCTCGTTGTATGACACCCGAGACGATTTCCGCCTCGAAATAGAGGTTGACCGTGTGCCGCGAACGATCAGGCGCAATGCTGTCATTGGCAAGCACAAGGTCGCCCACTCGAATTTTGACCGACGCCTCTTCCACCAGTTCCCGTTCCAGCGCTTCAGTCAGCGATTCGCCGTAGTCCACTCCCCCGCCGGGCAATAACCAGTACGACTCATTGCCTTTGACATGACGCACCATCAACAGCTTGCCATCCTCAACGATGACCGCCGCCACGCGCACCCTGGGTGAACTGGGCGGCGACTCTTGCGGGGGCGTCTCCAGCGGATCGGGAATCAATCCTGTCGAAACGGCCAAGTCACTCTTTTCGTTCATGACGCTGGTACCTGCTCAATGTACTCTCTCAGTACCCCTTTCAACACCGCATCAATCTCAGCATCCAGAAGTATCGATTCGCCGTCATAGCTCTTATCGTGAACACGGCCTTGCTGATATACGCGGGACACGATACCAGCATTGCTCTGCGGTATCCGCAGAGTCACTCGGCTGCGACGCAACGACAAGGTGCGCTCGATTGCATTAAGAAGCGAATCCAACCCCTGCCCGGTGCGGGCGGATACAGCCAGACTTTCTCCAGGACCTGCCAGCAGCTCTTGGACAAAGGCCTCGTTTGCGGCATCAATCTTATTAAACACTCGGATTATCGGCGACGAGCCAACCTCTATCTCTTCCAGCACGTCGTAAACCGCCTTAACGTGGTCCATCACGCCTTCATGCGATGCGTCTGCAACCAAGAGGATGACATCCGCCTCAACGACCTCCTCAAGGGTCGCGCGAAACGCCGCCACCAATGAATGCGGCAGCTTTCGGATGAATCCCACGGTATCGGTCAAAATGATGTGGCCGCCCCCGGGCAACGGGCACTTGCGGCTGCAGGGATCCAAGGTCGCAAAGAGCTTGTCCTCGACAAACGTTTTCGCGTTGGTCAGCGCATTGAGAAGCGATGACTTGCCGGCATTCGTGTATCCGACCAGCGCAACGGTTCCCACGCTGCTTTCGTTGCGCTGCTTCCGCTGAACGCGCCGATGCCTCCGAATCGCTTCGATATCGGCTTGGAGATGCGCTATCCGTCGGCGGATAACGCGCCGGTCGACTTCCAATTTCTGTTCACCGGGGCCGCGCGTACCGATACCAGCGCCCAAGCGCATCATCTCCACGCCACGGCCGGTAAGTCTCGGCAGGGTGTACTGGAGCTGGGCCAACTCGACCTGATGCTTGCCTTCGTTCGTCTTCGCGCGCTGCGCAAAGATATCGAGAATCAATTGGGTGCGGTCGAGGACCTTTCGGTCAAGTGCTTCCTGAAGTTTGGAGCCCTGCGTAGGCGTAAGTTCCGAGTCGACGAGTACAAGGTCAACTTCCTGCTCATCGCAGATAGTCTTAATCTGCCGAACCTTGCCGGCGCCAATGTGGGTCGCGGGACAAGGTTGTGGAAGGCGCTGGACAAACGAACAGACCACCGTGGCCCCCGCCGTTTGAGCAAGCCGTTTCATCTCGCCCAAAGACTCCTCAATCTCGTCTGTGGAGTCGCTGGGAAGCGCAAGGCGCACTAGAACTGCCTTTTCGATGATAGGTGGTTGTTCAATCTCAATCATGGATTGTGGCGCCGCAGGCGCGTCCCGTTCCAAACTTGGGTAATTTATACACGATCTGGAGTACAATAACCAGAGGATTATACAATATATGGTGTGTACGGTCTACAGCCACTCAGGACAGCGCGGTTTTATCCCGGATTTCTCACGAGCACACTCGACCTTCTCTCGTAACCAGCGCGTTTGCAGGACTTACGGCGAAATGCTTCGCAGTTCTCCTAAGACACCGTCTGCTCGCGAGAAATCCTCATGGCACAGCCTCAAAGTCTTGCACATGAGCAATTTGCGTCGGCGCTCAACCGCGCCGATGCAAATTGCGGATTATGCCTTCAAAGACCATGTATCCGGCACAAGAACTATAGCATGCGGACTAGAATGCGACAAGCGGCGGGGGTGTGTCTTGACAGGCCATCACACTACCCGGCCGGAGCAACGGTCGCCCGGTTCAGCTTGTAGACGCGCAAGTCCTGCCAGCCGGGGAAAACGCGCACTTCGGATGCAATGCCGTTTTCCTGAAGCTTCTTCTCGAATTCCTGTGCGTTGATGGGGTATTCGGCGTAGAACACCCCCCAAGCCTGTTTTCCTTCGTTCACCGCCTTTATCAGGTGCTCAGGGAATTCCTCCGGCGACACTACAGGCGATGCGCCATGTTTCAGGTAGTAGTTCACGGGAATCCGTGAATTGATGTCGGTTGCAGCGAAGGCGTCGCTCGGGCTCGCATTCTCGTTTACATAAGCTATTCCATTCAGAAAGTCCGGGCGCAGTGGACGTACGAGATCGGTACAGAGGAGAGCGTACAGACACGCAAGCAGCGTTACGGCTGCGGCGCGCAACCCACGAGACGGAATTAGCGCAATGGCGCTTCCGACTCCAAGGTAAGATGCGAACGCGGCCAGGTAAACGTAGCGCTCGATGTAACAGGGGCGAACGATATATGAAGTCACATACAGCAGTGCAGGGGGGAGCACCAGCCAAATCGCCAAAAGCAGGGTAATCTCACGATTGCGTACGCGGACATCCGGAGGACAATCGGACGGAGGCGCCAGCACAGTACGATAGACAAGCCATATCCCCGCCAAGGCAAAGACTCCAGCAAGCGCGATTGCCGCTGTCACCCCGCCAATCGCGTGGGCCAAGGGATCGAATACATCCATCTTGCTCCCTGGAAATGCATACAGGAACGTATCAATGAACCGCGCTCTCCATGGCAGTGGAAGCCACGCCATCTCATCATTGGGAGGAGTCTCCTTTGCCGTCAAAACATACAAAGGAATGGCCAACACAGGAACCGCCGCCGCGATGCCCCAACGAACGATCAGTCCGAATTCGCGCCACTTCGTCGCAAGTAGAAAGACCCCAAACACGACAAGAAGAGGCAGCGAGAGAATATGTGTCCAGGCCATACAAGCCGAAGCAACCGCATGCACGCCCCACCACCAGCGAGGCCCTTCGTATAAGGCACGGTAGAGTGCATAGACGGAGAGCACGCCGAAGAAAAACGTAAATCCGTACATGCGCAGTTCCTGCGACTCGAAAATCAGCAATTTGGAGCAACTCGCGCAGAGCATCGTCACCAAACCGGCAACATGGCCTTGAAGCCGCCGCCCAAAGTCATAGAGGAGAAGAAGTGTAAGAAGACTGGAAGCGAGCGGCAAGATGCGCCAAGCCAACGGCGACGGACCTACAATATTGCTCCAATAGTACTGCGCCACAAAATACAGCGGCAAGACCTCGGGGGGGTCATCGTGGGCGCGGCTGATCATGTATTGGATCAGCCCCGGCTGCAGAAGATGGTTAGCGCAGGCCAATTCGTCGCGTGACAGCGATTCATCCTGAATTCTGTAGACTCGAAGCAATACCGCAACAAGCAACACAAGGATTACGCTCAGAATCTGGAAAGCAAGCTTCCCTCTTGAGCTGCTTTCCCGCGAGCCGCGAGGTGTGGCGTTCTGCGAATCTTGTGTATCCACTGTGCCTCCATGCCCCGAACCTTCTTTTGGGGTTCGTAGGAGCGGTCTATGAAGAAAACCGACGCAACACGCAAGAGATAACTCACAGATAGGAGTTGGTCCCGGTTGCACTATGCTCACCGGCCTTGCTCCGTGGTGAGCTTCGTGCATCTAGACCGGATTAGGCACGGATGAGTGCCCAAATGTCAACCTCGGCTTTGGAAATGGCCCAAATCCATGCGAAAGTTGAAATAACGAAAGCAACCCCACCTAACTTCAATGGTATCACTGTTTACAGCAAGGCGATAAACGAATGGCATGGTACTTCAGGCGCCACTTGGGGTACGCTCCTGCAATAGAGTCGTGAGCCGATTCGGCGGTGCCGGAGCACCCGGCGCAACAAGTGCGTGTCGGAACAGTGGACAATTCACTTGCAGGAAGGGGCACGTCTCGTGTAACCTGCGAAAACGGAAACACTTGCACAAACGATGTCTGGGACGTATAATGCGTTCCGTTCTAGCAGTTTGGGTGAATAAGCTGGATTTCCACAAAGCAGCATGACCCTGGCGTAGCGAAGGAGGATCTTCTTCCGTGACGATGACCAAGCGCGAACTCGTGATCCGGGTGGCTAACATGTTGGGCATGACCCAAAGCGATGTGGCCAAGATTATCGAGGGCACATTCGAAACCATCTCGCGAACCCTCGCAGAAGGTAACCGCTGGGAATTGCGGGACTTCGGTGTCTTCGAGGTGAAGACAAGGGCCTCTCGGATCGGTCGTAATCCTCGTACTGGTGACCAAGTACCAGTCCCCGAACGCCGTGTGGTGACTTTTCGGCCGGGTAAGCAGATGAAGGAGCTTATCGCTACGACCGTACCGACGGCGACAGAGGATTCGCCCGGTTCGGAGCCGCCAGCTTCTTTTGCGGGTGACTCCAGTTCGGCAGAGCCGCCACAACCCCTTTTCTAGCAGTTCAAGCGTATTTGTAGCCGAGGTCCATCGGAGGCCAGTCTACGAGGCTGCGCCCCCGGCAAGGTGTCGTTCTGACCCTGTCATTTGCGCCAACGCAAATTGTTCACGGGCAGCATTCTGAGGGTATGCCATGCGGACTTCACACGACAGGACTGCGTGTGGTGCGAAGCACCTTGGGTGTCGCTGCAAGTCTCCAGAATGCAGTAAATACGAGACAGATTCGCGTTTGTTCGTGAGAAATCTGGATTAGTTGTACATCCCTATAAGCCGTTCAAACTGTTTAGTTTACTGCGCACATTTGATCCTGTGCGCGATCCGGCGTTATCATCTATAAGCCATGAAATTACTCGCCGTAGACACGTCCACTTCAAGCCTCTCTATCGCCATCTGCCGCCAAGACTCGGTCCTCGTCGAGGCGACCCTGGAGTGTGACCGCCGCCATACCGAGCGCCTGCTTGCTACCGTCGACTGGGCCCTCAAGGAAGTCTCGTTGACCCTGGCTGACCTCGGTGCACTGGCCGTTACGATTGGACCTGGCTCGTTCACTGGACTCCGAGTAGGTCTTGCAGCAATGAAGGGACTGGCTGTGGGCGCGCGGCTTCCGCTGATCGGAGTCCTAACCCTTGATGCCATGGCGCGAATGGTTGGAATCTCGAGCGGAACGGTATGTCCGCTGCTCGATGCCAAGATGGGTGAGGTCTTCGGCGCTGCATACGCCATTCAGTCCCTCTCCCCTGTCAAGCTTTCCCCCGATCGAGTGTGTTCCGTTCAAGCTTTCTTGGAAAATGCACCTGCCGAGGCTTACTACCTTGGCGACGGCGCTCTGCTGTATCGATCGGAGATTGCGCGCATGCGCCCCGAATCTCACATATTGGGCCCCTTGTTCGGCGCTCCGCGCGCATCCGCCGTAGCGCAGGAGGCTCGTCACATTCTTGAGTCTGGTGCCGTGGCGACGAATCCGGACGAAGTGGTCCCCGTATACTTGCGCGTATCCCAAGCAGAGCAGGCGCGCGACAGAGCGGTTGTCTCATGAGTGTGAGCGAATCCACAGCACTGAGCTTTGTGCCCATTGAACCCAAGCATATTCATGCGCTTCTTGAAATCGAGTCCGAGGCGTACCCAGAGCCTTGGACCGAGGGCATGTTTCGAGAAGAGGCACGCAGCTACCGATCCCATTTCTACGTCGTCTTCATGGGTGATCTGATTATTGGTTACGGTGGATTCTGGCTTGTGCTGGATGAAGCACATATCACAAGCGTCACCATTCGCAACGAATACCGGGGTATCGGGTATGGGCGTCGCTTGCTGGATTTTCTTCTCGCGAAAGCCGTTGAGGTTGGCGCGCGAATGGCGACGCTTGAAGTGCGCGTTTCCAATCATCGGGCACGCGTTCTCTACGAGCGCGCGGGCTTCCGTCCCGTGGGACTTCGTAAGAACTACTATCCCAAGACCGGCGAAGATGCCGTTGTCATGCTCAAGGAACTTGAATAAACATGTTGAATTGCGTGTGAGTGCATGTCCATGCGCGAAGTAGAACGTGCCGACGCAGACGATCAATTCCAGACAGCAGGTGTACCCTTAGGGGGAGTTGGAGCCGGGAGTCTGGAATTAGGGCGAGACGGCCGGTTTCGAAATATCACCATCAACAATAACCGTACCGTAGCGGAACGAATTGAAGTCTCGCCGGGTTCATTCATCGCTGTTCGCGCTGCTCGAAGAGGCAAAGTTCAAACACGTATTCTTCAGCCGGACTCAGCGCTGCCGTTTGAAGAAGCTGGGATTGTCCCCGCCTATACTCCGTCTGAACAGCTCGGTTGGCGTGGACTGTATCCCTCCTCCAACTACCGTCTTGAAGAGGGCCTGTTTCCACTTGAAGTAAGTTGGACTGCGCTCAGTCCAATCATCCCCTACGACGACCAAGCGTCGATTCTCCCCGTAGTGTTTTTGTCCTTCTACGTCAATAACCCAACCGACGTCAGCTACGAAGTCTCTACTCTTGTGAATTGGGAGAATCTGTGCGGATGTACGGGGACATCTTTCCCCGAAAGGCGCGGCCCCACACGTCCAGTGGTCGTCAGAGACGAAAAACCGAAACTCAAGCAAGAGGAAGCCGCCTCAGCCCAGGAAGAACCCCCCAGACTGGCGGGACTCGAGTTTGGTTTTCGCCGCGACTTCCGCAGCAACGCCGAAGGCAACTACTGTCTGCTTGCAAAGCAGCAGCAAGACGTTGCCGTTACCGTTATGGGCTGGAATGAACGCGACCCCCGCGAATTGGACGTGCTTTGGGGGCAGTTCTACTACGACGGAAAGCTCAGTAACAAGATTTCCCGAAGCGAGGAAAGCCATTCGGGCGCCGTCTGCAGCACCTTCGACTTGCCCCCGAAAAAGGGACGCAGCCTGGTGTACGTGCTGGCGTGGTATTGCCCCCTATTCGAGGTAGAGGGCATCGACCAAGGCAACGGATACACGAACACCTATCCCGATTCCATTGCCGTTGCGACGCAAGCGCTCACGTACTACCGATATTACTTTCAAGCGGTGGATGACTGGCATAATCGTATTCTCTCGGCCTCGTTGCCTCGTTGGATGAGCCGGATGCTCATCAACAACAACTACGTGTTTTCTACCAACGCGATTCTCACCAAAAGCAACGACTTTGGGATGATGGAGTCACCGCAGAACCCGCTCACCGGATCGTTGGATAGACGGTTCTACAGTTCCATCGGAACGCATCTGTTCTTTCCTAGGCTCGATGACGGGGAACTGGCGTTGGTGAGCCGCCTCAAAGATGAGACCGCGCCTGGTCGAATCTATCGATACCTCGGCAACGGTTGCCTTCACCGTCCTTCGCATGGCGCATCTGAAGATGAATTGGTCGACGTAAACATCAAGTACGTCTTGATGGTATATCGCAACTACATCAGCACGGGACGGCGCTTCATCGTAGACCACATTTTCCCGAGTGCGCGCAAAGCGATGGAACACGTGTTGGCGTGCGACCGCGACCGGGATGGTCTGCCCGAACAACGAGGTGTCTCCACCACGTACGATGGCGTGCGCATCGATGGCGTCTCCAGCTATGTGGGAAGTCTCTGGATTGCGGCATTGCGCGCATTCTCAAGGCTTTGCCGCAAGCTCGGCCACAAGGATGAGGCGACCAAGTGGGATGAGTTGTTGCTCGTGGCCATGAAGAGTTTCGAGACTAAACTCTGGTACGAAGAAGGTGGTTATTATCGCCTCGCGTGGAACGAAGCGGCGTCAGAAGGAGACCTCAAGGCAGACAACACATGCCTTGCCGGACAGCTCGCGGGCCAGTGGTACGCGGATTACCTTTGTCTTGGATCTCTGTTTCCGCCCGATCGCATTAAGCGGGCACTTGGTGCGATTTGCCGGCTCAATGAACGAAAGACAGGGATATCGGCGGGCGTACTCCCCGAAGAGTTGGCCTCGCAGGGTAAGCCAGTACACGATTCATTGGCCGGAGTATCGTGGCCGAATCTCGACGCGGCTCAGTTCGCGTGCCTTCTCATACGACACGGTTATGCCGATCGCGGCATCTACGTTGTGCAGAAGACATACAAGAACATTCATGGGCGCCGAGGGCGGACGTTCAATCAGCCTATGATGTGGGACTTGGAGAAGAACGATGTCTGTGGCCCCAATCCCGACCGCCACGTCGCTTCGCCTGCATCGTGGCATTTGCTGTTCGCCATAGTCGGGTATCATCTCAACGTTCCAGACGGGGCTTTTTGGCTGAGACCTAACCTCCCGCGCGGAGTCTATTCGTTGAGCGCGCCAATCTTCACGCCACTCTCTTTTGGATGGGTCAAATACCGTGAAGACGACCACCCGGTGTACCGCCAGGTCGTTCATCTCTCCTTCGATAGTCCGATTAAACTCAATACGATAGTCCTCCGCCTTCCTGACGAAGTCGAAGACGTTCAGATCAAATGCGAAAGCACCGACAAAATCGAAGAAGTCGAGCATGTGATCGGTGCCGATGGCAAGGAACGGTTGATCGAAATCATCGCAAAAGAACCCATTATGGTGGGCAACCTGCTCAAACTCACGCTTACTCAAACGCACGGGCGGAAGTTCCGGTTTCCAGCCCGCGGCGAGACCTAGCCGATGCGCCTTTGGGGCTTAACGGGCGGAATTGGCAGCGGCAAATCCGAAGTCGCCAAATTACTTGCTGCCGCTGGAATTCCAGTACTAAATGCCGACGCAATTGGTCACAAGCTACTTGAGCGTGAAGGAGCCTGCTTCAAACGTGTAGTCGAAGAGTTTGGCGAATCAGTTCTGTCCGCTGGAGCCGTTGACAGAGAGAAGCTTGCATCTTTGGTATTCGCTAACTCGGAAGCCCGCCGCCTATTGAATGCAATCCTTCATCCTCAGATACAATCGGAAATCGCACTCGAATGCGCTAAACTCGCGGAACAAGGGCATTCTCTGGCGGTCATCGAGGCGGCACTCCTCAGTGAAGGCGGCAAGAAGGAACCCTTTCTGGCCGGCTTGATTCTCGTCACGTGCCCGGCGGAAATTCGCATACAAAGGCTCATGGACGGCCGGGGTATGCCTCGAGACGAAGTGCTGCGCCGCATCGCCGCGCAAACACCCCCGGAAAGCAAGCTTGCGTTGGCAGACCACGTGATAGACAATAGTGGCGAGTTAAAGGCACTTGAGGACCGTGTAGACAAACTGGTCGAGGAATTGCGGGCGCAATGACTGAGGGCAAGAAACGCTGCGTGAAATGCGGGAAGATCTTTCCGCCCTTTGCAGAAAACACCATGTGCGCCCGGTGCACCATTCGATACAGGGAAGACATCGAGCGTGTGCACGAAGCCATGTACTTGCACAACAAACGCACGGTCGACGAAATCGCGTCCTACGCGGCCCTCTCTCACGACGAGGTGCGCCGTATAATGGGCGAGCCAGCCCTTCAGGAAATGCGCGAAGAGGCCCAACTGCTTCCCTCGTGCGTTCGCTGCAAAGACCGCCCTGCCCAGAAGGGCTCCCAGTTCTGCCTGGCATGCAGGCTTGAACTCAACAAGGCTTTCGGCGATGCCGCCAGGACTATCGCGCGACAAATTGAGCACGAAATGACCGACAGGCGAGCGCAAGCAAAGGGAATTCCCAATTCCTTGCTTGACGAAGTCGATAAGAAGCGAAAGCGCTCCAAAGCGGGCAAGTTTTACACCGACATCAAAAAGCGATACTCCCGCTAAGCCCGTCCCCGTTCGAACCCCCTTTGGTTGCCTCACCCCTAAGTTAGGTTTACAGGGAATTGGTCACGCGGACCACTTTTGAGTTATGCTTTGGCTGGGGGGACCGCTAGGTCCGCGGCGCACGGAATTCACTCCTTTAGGCCATCAAATGACAGGTGGAGACTTTTCATGCTGCGAATTGTCATGACATTTCTGCTCGCCGCGACGATTTCCCTTACAGCCGCGCACGCAAAAACCAAACGCATCCTCATCGTAGGCGATAGCTGGGCGATGTCCCTCTCGGCGGAAAACCACGACGGCTTCCCTGCAAGTGACGTATTCGACCAGACCCTTGCAGAGAATGGGCTAGCTGATGTTGAGACTCAGGGTAAAGTTACAGCTTGGGGCGGACGCAAGGCATCCCAATGGGCAAAGCCGGAGAACCTGGCGTTAATCACTCAGGAATTGACCGCGTATCCAAGCATTGACATCGTCCATCTCATCATTGGCGGAAACGACTTCCTCACGGCTGTCCAGGATCCCGCATTCATTACGAAGACTCCCGAAGAGCGTGCCGCGGTATGGGACGGAATCAAGGCGAACGTGAAGAAGATTGTGGATACGTGCCTGGCCGTGCGCAACACGATACGTGTTGTGATTGCCGATTACGATTATCTGGACCCTGTTGCGGCAGCCAAATTCTGGCACTTCGATTTTCATGGGGCCACTGTCACACAACTCAACCAATGGTTCGTTGAGCTGGGCAACAAGAAGAAAGAGATAGCAGATGCGACGGACCGCTGCGAGTATCTCAACAATTGGGGCGTTCTTCAGTACTGGTTTGGCGCCCCGGCCAAGTCCGTAACGCTTCCGGGAGGAGACATCAACTCGCCGATGCCCGCTGGGATTTCGCCCGACGGCATACATCCCAACGATGCAGCGCACAAGAAGCTGCTCGAAAATGCCATCAACAAGTTCTACAAGGGCTGGCTCAAAACCAGTGTTTCAGGAGTGGATGTGGATGGGGCTGTCCTCGCCACGGACTACTATCTCCCCGGCGCTGGGACCTATCCCGTCATACTTGCGCGAACGCCCTACGGAAAGGCAACGTTGGGCAACGCAAGCAGCGGTGAGGCGCGAAAGTGGTTGCAGGACGGTTATGCCTTCGTCGCCCAGGATATTCGTGGAACCAACGGGAGTACGGGGACTGGCGCTCAACTTTTCGAGTCGGATGGATGGGGCGAAAAACGCGACGCAGATGCGACGGTACAGTGGATTCTTGCTCAGCCCTGGTGCAACGGAAAGGTTGGTACGGTCGGATTCTCCGCCCCAGGCGTTACGAGCATGCTGGCCGCAAGCGCTTGTCCTGACCTTTCATCGCAAATCATCGAAAACGCCTGCTGCGACTTCTACTCCGACTTTGTGTACCAAGGTGGAGTGTTCAGAAAGTCCGATGTCATGTCCCTCCCATGGGACAATACGGGGACGTGGCGAAGTCATCCATCCAAGGATACGTACTGGAATGCCTACGACGGCGTCGCGCACGCACCAGAGACAACATCGTCGGGCTTCCTGCTCACCGGATGGTTCGACATGTTTCAGAAGGGGGCCATTGAGGGATTTATGGCCCGACAGCACAGCGGCGCTGCCGGCGCGACAGGCAAACAACATCTTGTAATCGATCCCCGAACTCACGCAGGCGGCATGGGACAGTTGACCTTTCCATCAAGCGACTTACCCGGCGGCAGGACGGCTGCACGACGCACTTTTCAAAACTACTACATGAAGAACACCGGAGCGGGTCTCGGCTTTACGGTGAAGTATTACATCATGGGCGCATCGGACGAGGCAGGAGCGCCCGGCAACGAATGGCGGACTGCCAACGATTGGCCGCCCTTTCCGACAACGGCTCGCGTTTACCGGCTGGGCACAAGTGAAAGGCTCGCGAGCGGCGAGCAAACGCTTCCCACAGGCTCGTATACATTTGCGTTTGATCCCGCGAACCCGGTGCCAACCTTGGGAGGAGCTAACCTTGCCTTGCCTGCTGGGCCTATGGACCAACGGGCAATTGGCGCACGAAATGACATCCTCAAATTCTACACAGAGCCGCTTGCCGCTCCCCTGGAAGTGACGGGGCATGTGCTTCTTCGACTGCAAATTTCTTCCACCGCGGTAGACACCGACTTTACGGCGAAGCTTGTCGATGTCTACCCCGACGGAAGAGAAATGCTCTTCTTGGACGGTATTCAACGGGTCAAATACCGCGATTCGTTCGAGACACCCTCACTTCTGACTCCAGGCACGTCCGACGATTTGACCATCGACCTGTGGTACACCAGCCTGGTCTTCAACACGGGGCATCGCATTGGAATTCACGTATCAAGCAGCAACTTTCCGAGGTTTGAGGTCAATCCCAATAACGGACAGGATCTTCCAGACCCTGCGAAAGCACCGCTGGTTATAGCCAACAACACGGTATATGTCGGAGGTGCTCACCTGAGCGCGCTCGAACTGCCGATCCCGTCCAGCTTCGATCAAGATGGTGACGGTTTAAGCGAATCGCAAGAGAACAATCTCGGGACCGATCCGTCGCGAGCTGACACGGATGCTGACGGTACGCAGGATGGTTCCGACACATTTCCCTTGAATCCAAGAGGAGCCTCGGACAGCGACAGCGACGGAATCGGCGACGAATGGGAATACCGGTACTTCGGTAACCTCAGTGCAGTCGATGGGACATCGGATTACGATGGGAACGGAGAAACCGATCTCGCCGCTTTCTTGACGGACAAGAATCCACTTGAGAACATCCCGGTGGCAGTCGACCGGCACAAGGTCATTCTAAGTCTAGTTCTCCTATTTGCGAGTATCGGATTCGGAATCATCCTGCAACTCCGCAAGTTCAGACTCGGGGTCGCCAAAGCAGGTCTCTGAAAGGCGTGATAACGCGACTCCCGGCCCTTCTCCACTGTGTGTATTTGCGTGAGGCTATGCTATAGTAGCGCGTTTGCCGCAACCGAATTTATGACCGAATGAAGCGCACTATTCAGATTGTAGTCAGCCTCGTACTCGCGGGCGTGCTTGCGTGGGTATTGTTTCGTGGCGTCCGCTGGTCGGAACTCTACGCTTCCATCCGAAAAGTGGACCTATTCTGGCTCTTGCTCTTGCAGATTCCAGTTTGGGCCAGTTTCTGGCTCCGTATCTTGCGCTGGAAATACATTGTCAGGGCAGTCCACCCTGCTACCTTCCGAAGCATGTTCAGCGCGACCCAGTTGGGATTCCTGGTCAACTTCATCATTGGTCTTCGACTCGGAGAATTCGTTCGGGCAATCGTCTTGTCGCGGTTATCCCGTGTTACGTTTGCCAAGAGTCTTGCCCTAGCAACCTTGGATCGCGTTTCCGACCTCATTGGATTGCTCGTTGTGATGATCGTCGCGGCCTTCGCGTTCCGCCCGACAGGTGATATCGTCGTACCACCAGGAACCTTCGGTATTGAGCAACTCCCCCCCATTCCAGCTACAGCCGTTCAAACTGCAGGTATTACGGCCGCCATCGGGCTTTCCGCGATTCTAGTCATACTTGTCGCGCTCTATCTCAACCAGGGTTTGGTGTTCGGAATCACCCGCGCAACCGTTGGCCGGGTGTCGAAACGCCTTTCCGATTGGCTGTGCTCGGTGATGGAGCAATTCGCCGAAGGACTTCACGTTTTCCGCTCCGCTTCGGACATGCTGAAATCGACGACATATTCACTGATTACGTGGGGGTGTTTCGTCGTGGCACTTGCAGGCTACCTCAAAGCATTCGGTCTGGACGCGCCCTGGTACGCGCCGTTTGTGATTCAGGCCTTTCTGGCGTTTGGCGTGAGTGTACCTGCCGCGCCAGGGATAGGGATGCTGGTGAATTTCTCTTACCCCATTGTTGCCTCGCTATTGGTGGTCGTACCCAATGTCACCTTGGCCGACGCGACGGCGTTGGCCCTAGTCGCCTATGTCTGCAACCTTCTTCCCATCATCATTCTCGGGATTGTCTGCTTGCATCTTGAGGGCCTCAGCTTCTTCGAGTTAAGCAGAGAAAGCGTTCAAGCCGAAGACGCCGCGCCTGAGGAAGCCTGAAAGAGAAGCGACCGCCCCGTGCGGAGCGGTCACTTGGAACATTCGGAATTTGTGGACGGTTTACTTGTGCTTGGCGAGGTAACTCGCAACGCCTTCCGCAGTCGGCTTCATTCCATCTTCGCCTTGGCGCCAGTTTGCCGGACAGACTTCCCCGTACTTCTCGGTGAACTGAAGCGCGTCAAGAATACGCAGGGCTTCGTCCACGTTACGTCCAAGCGGAAGATCGTTGATAAGCGCATGACGTACAACGCCCGATTTGTCGATGAGGAACAGCCCACGAAGTGCAACCGCGCCATTGACAAGCACGCCGTACGACTCGGAAATCTGCTTCGTAAGGTCTGCCACCAGCGGGAACTTCACTTGGCCAATTCCGCCCTTGTCGCGTTCCGTATTCTTCCACGCCAAGTGCGTGAAATGTGAGTCCACGGAGATGCCGATTACTTCACAATCGCGCTTCTTGAAATCATCGATCTTCTTGTCGAAGGCGATGATTTCAGACGGGCACACGAAGGTGAAATCGAGCGGGTAAAAGAAGACTACCGCATACTTGTTGCCGCGCAGTTCCGACAAGGTCTTCTCCGCAAACGAATTGTCGGGCATCACGGTTTGCGCCTTGAATTCCGGCGCGGGCTGAGTCACCAGGGTCGACATAGGTCATTCCTCCTTACTACTTCGTTCTGCTATTCCCACTGTGCAGCACCTGCACCGAATCCGCGATGGATACTGCATGACAGCATTTGCTTGGTTAATCGGGTTCGTTTCCAGAGAGACTACCCCCAGGCAATCGTAGGAGAAACGCACGGATGGGCGTCACCTATTCCGCAGACCTCGCCTTTACCGCACTCTCGCCTTGCGAAAGAGCCCGATACGTTGCCAAGGATTTATACCCCGTAGTATCGGATCGGATACCGAGCCTTGTCAAGGCAAAGTCGTAGCGAACGGGGTCTTGCGGGGTGATTTGGGCAAAGGCGGCGGTAATCTCCTGAGCAGCCCTGAGGTCTCCCTGGGATCGTGAGGTGAAGCCAAGTAACTTGGCCATGCGGAACATGTGCGTATCCACCGGAACTATGAGCTGGCTCGGCGATATCCCCTCCCAGACCCCTGGATCAACGGCGTCGCGGCGGACCATCCACCGCAGGTACATGTGCAGGCGCTTGCAGGCGCTCCCATCAGATGGAATAGGCAACAGGAAATTTCGCGGACGCGGGTCGCGCTCCCTTAAACGCGATACAAACGCCGTCAGGGCTGGAATCACGGTGTCGTTGCCCCGAATGTAGCCGACCATAAAGCAAGCATTCAGGGACCCAAACTCCGCCACAGCATTTTTGACCCCCTTCAGAAGCTGGAACAGGTCCTCACCCGTGGCGTAACGATGCTTAAAACCGGCACATACGCGCCGCAATTCGGTCTCGGAAAGGCGGGAAATCGATGAGGGCGTGTTCTCCAATCGCGTCAGAACGACACCTATGCTGGCGACAATCTGCTTGACGCCGCCAAATGCCAAACTCGACGCAATGAGCCCCACGATTTCCCGATCGCTCGCGTCGGCGAAGCGATACACGCATTCCAGGGGATCGGGATGAATGAACTCCGGGCGATTGTACTGCGAATAGAGCGCCTCAAGGTGCTCACGGAGCCTCGAATATCCTCCGCGCCTTGGCGAAAGGCCGCATGAGGAAGTTGACCCAACCATCAATGAACCCATCCTCGTTTCAGTCCCCAGGATACGCCAATTTCGGCATGGGAATGATCCTTCACTTTTCCTACCAAAAAATGCTACCGT
This sequence comes from Candidatus Hydrogenedentota bacterium, assembly GCA_019695095.1. Lineage (NCBI taxonomy): Bacteria > Pseudomonadati > Candidatus Hydrogenedentota > Candidatus Hydrogenedentota bacterium. The sequence goes on along the minus strand of JAIBAQ010000004.1, from coordinate 58,343 downwards.
TTACGAACGTATGCGTTGATTGTCCGTCTTGTCCAGAGTCCTTGTTGGGCAAGCATCTCAAAAGGGATTCCATGGAAGCTACTTCTGATTCTGTTGGTGCAGTCGCCAAACCACTTACTAAAGAGATTACCTGGCGGCATTCGATGAATTTTGCCGCGGCAACCGGTGACGCCAACCCCATGTATCTTGACGACGTCAGGGAAGACGGGATCATTGTCCCGCCTATGCTGAGTGTCGCCTTGACGTGGCCGTTCGGCGAAAAGGCCGAAGATTTCTGGTCGCCAGATGAGTTTCCGCTTCATCTGCTTGTTCACCAGGTCCATTACACCGAGCAGATCGAGTTTCATCGAACGATGAAGCCGGGCGACGCTATCACGATCAACGCCGAAGTGGCAACCATCCAACCGCATCGCGGTGGCACCTATTTCGTCATCAAGTTTCGGGCGTTCAATCAAGCTCAGGAGCCAGTCTTCACCGAATACGCGGGCGCCATCCTGAGAGGCGTTAAACTGCTCGACAAGGGTGCAGGCCAGGACGCGCTTCCCCCTACTCCGCGCTTTCACCCGGACGGCGGTCCAATCTGGGAGAATCACCAACACGTGAGTCCGCTTGCCGCGCACATCTACGATGGGTGTGCGGATATCTATAACCCCATTCACACCTCGCGGCAATTCGCCAAATGGGTCGGCTTGCCGGATAGCATCATTTGCGGTACCTGCACGTTATCCTGGGCCATTCGCGACGTTATCAACGCGGAAGCAAACGCCGACCCGACGCGTCTGAAGCGGCTGGGATGCCGCTTTACCGGCATGGTATTTCCAGGGTCGGACGTAACCATACGCCTTCTCGGCAAGACCGAGCAGGAGGATACGATCACGAACTTCTTTGAGGTCCGCAATCAAGATGGGAAGCGGGCCATCAGCGATGGTTTCGTGGTCATCGCCAAATGAATCTCCCCCGCACGCCGCTCGGCGTGCTTCACACCATGAGGAGTCCTTTCTAATGCAGCAGCCGGACCTCGGCTTCACGTGGCGCTACGTTGAAAAGTGGGCAAAGCAGAAACCCGACGCCGAGGCACTTGTATTCGGAAACGAGCGAATCACCTACGCCGATTTCGAATGCAAAATGAATCGGACCGCCAAGGCGTTTCTTGCCGCCGGAGTCAACCACGGGGATCGCGTCGCAATGCTTTCCATGGCGCGGCCCGAGTTCCTTGTCACATTCATGGCCGCCAACAAAGTCGGTGCCATGTGGCTCGGCATGTCACCCAAGTTCTCGCTCGACGAGCACCGTTACATCATTGGAGACAGCCAACCGACAGTCCTGATTGCGGTGCGGCAATTCGCGGGTAAGGACCTTGCCTCTGACCTCGCGACGCTTAAATCCGAGTACCCATGCATCAAGAAGTTGCTGGTCATCGGCGATGTATTCGAGGAAGCCGCCTCGTACGATGAAGAGACGGTGCAGGAGCGAGCCGATCTCGACGCCACGCTCGAAGCGCGAGCGGCAGCAGTCAATCGAGACGATAACGCCCTTCTCATGTATACCTCCGGCTCCACGGGCAAGCCCAAGGGAGTTGTGCATAGCCATGCAAGTATCCTTGGAAACGTGAGCGTACAGGTACAACGCCTTATGGCCATGAAGTCTCCCCTTCGAAGCCTGCTGCACTTTCCAATAAACCACGTTGCCGCGGATATCGAGATCGGGTTCGGGACTGTCTACGGCGGAGGGACCTGCGTACTCATGGATCGATTCGATCCCACGGCTACCCTAGAAACCGTCGAGCGCGAGCGCATCACCCTGTTTGGCCAAGTTCCAGCCATGTTCTTGCTCGAATTTGGTACTCCTAAGTTCCCCGAGACCGACTGGTCAAGCGTAGAGGCTTTTGCGTGGTCGGGGTCGGCGGCGCCAGCTCTGGTCCTGGATGTGCTTCATCACATTAGCAGCGAAACCGGCGCGAAGATGAAGACAGGGTACGGCTCCACGGAAATGGGCGGGTTCGTCAGCTATTCAAGTCCGGGCGACGATCTCAACACGCTGGCTCACACGGCAGGCAAGATAGCGGAAGGTTTCGAACTCCGCATTGTCGACGATCAACGCGTCGAGGTGCCCCAAGGGCGCGTAGGTGAAATTGCTGTCCGCGGTCCATTCTTGATGAAAGGGTATTTCAACCGGCCGGACCTCACCAAAGAAGTCGTCGACGAAGCAGGATGGTACTACTCGGGCGACCTGGGTTGGCTTGACGAAAACCGCAATCTTCACGTTACCGGGCGCAAATCGGAAATGTTCAAGTCCGGAGGCGAAAACATCTACCCGCGAGAAATCGAGGATGTCATCGAGTCCATTCCCAATGTACTAATGGCGGCGGTCATCGGTGTACCGCACAAAGTCTATCAGGAAGTAGGCCACGCCTTTGTCATGCCCTACCCAGGGCGGACCGTTGAGTCAGAGACAATTCACGAATACTGCACACAGCATTTGGCCAACTTCAAAGTTCCAAAGAAGATTGAGGTTCGCCCGATGTTGCCGCTGTTACCCAACGGGAAGGTGAACAAACTCGCGCTTCGCGAAGAGCTTGCCTCAATGAGTAAAGACCAGAAGGGCAGCTGATAAGTCAAAGAGGGCGCGAGACCGACGCCCACGCCCTCTTATTCCACATTTTTCCATTCAGCTATAGACGTTAGGCCTTCTTTGCTGCCGCCGCATCGAAGTTCTTAGCGACCTGAGGCCAATTGACCACGTTCCACCACGCATCCACGTACGCGGCGCGGTCATTCTGGTACTTCAAATAATAGGCATGCTCCCACACATCGATACCCATCAGAGGTGTCGTGTCCCACTGAGAGAGCTTGTGCTGATTCTCTGCCTGCAACACGATCAAACGGCTGTCCGAGTGGCGGTAATGGAGTAAGCCCCAGCCCGCGCCTTCGACACCCTTCGCTGCCGCGGCGAAATGTGCCTTGAAAGCATCGAAACTGCCGAAATCTTCCTTGATTTTGTCACCGAGCGCGCCCGAAGGTTCTCCGCCGCCGCCCTTTCCATTGGGCGCCATGATCGTCCAGAACAACGAATGCAGCGCGTGACCGCCGCCGTTGAATGCTGCCGACTTCGACCAATACTGAATCATCGCGAAATCGTTCGCGGCCCGCGCCTTTGCCAATGCGGCCTCGGCGGTGTTCAGTCCTTTCACGTATGCAGCGTGGTGCTTGTCATGGTGGAGTTGCATCGTCTTGACGTCGATATACGGTTCGAGAGCTTCGTACGGATACGGCAGTGGAGGTAACGTGTGCTCCGTGACTTTGCCCAAACCGGCCGCTTCTTCCTTTGCCGCCCCCTCCGCCGCGGCCGCCACCGGCGCCCCGGCCAACGTCGCCGCCGCCGCAATGCCACTCGCCGTCTTCAGAAAGTCTCTCCGCGAATTCTCCATGATTTCCTTCCTCGTTCGTGTGGTTGGCGGGCCTGCCCTCCGGACTGCCAGCGCGCGCCGGTAGTCAAAGCCTGAATCGTCACCAAGCTTATCGGTCGCCCGAGCCTTGCCTTGCAATGCACCCGTTCCTGACACTTCCACGGGTGAAGACATCGTAGGAGAGAACACTCGCGCGCGGATTCACATTCCGCTGCGTAGTCAGCGTCTCCAAAGAAAAACCGGGACGCCGCACGTCGCAGCGTCCCGGGTGAAGTCGCCCTAAGGCTCTGGTCTACGTCTGGACCAAGCTGGAGAGTTGGAGAATCGGCATGAACAACGCGATAACGATACCACCCACGACAATACCCATCATGAGGATAAGCAAAGGCTCAATCAGGCTGGTGAGGGCATCAACAGCGGCTTTCACTTCAGAATCGTAGAAATCGGAAATCTTCGAAAGCATCTGCTCGAGCGCGCCTGTCTTCTCACCCACGCCAATCATACGCGTGACCATCGCGGGGAATTCTCCGCTACGCGCCAGAGGTTCTGCCAGGGTCTCACCGCCTCGAACACTGTCGCCTGCTTTACGCACCGCGCGCGCAAAAACCTCGTTGCCGGCCGTCCGCTCCACAATCTCGAGCGCCGCAAGTATGGCGACGCCGCTTCGAGTCAGAGTGCTCAACGTGCGGGCAAAACGGCTGATGGCGACTTTGCGCAACATCTTTCCGAACACCGGCAAGCGCAGTTTAATCGCGTCCAGATTGTATCGGCCTACGGGTGTTGCTCCATACGCACGAATACCAATCACGGCAGCTATCGCAAGGGCAATGACAACAAATACCTTCCAGCTTCGAAGGATTTCGCTGATCGTAATCAGCAATTGCGTCGGTGCAGGCAACGCGCGGTCGAAGCTCGAAAAGATCTCAGCGAACTGCGGGACAACCCAGATAATCAAACCGGCCGCAATCAACAGAATCATTGAGAATGCAACGACCGGGTACGTCATGGCCGCGCGAATGCGCCGCTTCAATTCTTCCATCGATTCCAAGTAGTCGGCCAACTGCAACAGCACATTGTCCAAGTTACCTGAAGCTTCACCTGCTCGCACCATGCTCACGTAGAGATCCGCGAACACGCGTGGATGTTTGCGCAGAGCGTCTGAGAAAGATTCACCGCCCTCCACATCCGCACCGATCTCTCGCAGAACGCCGGCAAACCGAACGTCTTCAGTCTGCTCCGCGAGAATCTCCAACCCTTGAAGCAGCGGCAGACCTGCATTAACAATCGTCGACAACTGTCTGGTGAAGACTAGGATTTCCGCGGGCTTTACGCGCGCGTCGCGTCGTGGGCCTGAACTCTTCCCCTTCTCCTGAACCGTCTCCGGTAAGAGACCTTGATTCTGAAGATTGCGCATCACGGCCTGCCGGTTATCTGCCGTAATGGTCCCCCGACGTCGACTGCCATCCCGCGCCCGAGCTACATAAGTAAAGGCTGGCATATGTTACTCTCCCGATTCCACAACAGTGTACAGTATACCATATCTTGTGTGATTGGCTAGCCCCTTTCTACAGCATGGGCTAGTAGATCAGTCTGGGTGGGTTGTCTCGCCTTTCCTACTACTTCGCATAACACCACCGAGCACGTCCGGTCCCACCAAATATAAAGCATATTACGCGCCAAGGAGCGACCACTCTCATGAATTAACCATTTTTCGCTGTAAACACCAGCATTGTAAGGGATACAATATGTAAACAGGGACCTCCCTTTGGAATCTCTATTGTGTGATAGCTTCATAGATTGACGAAAATTTGTCATTTCGACAATTCGCCCGACACCAGGTTTAAGGAACGATTGACAATGACTCAGCTCAACAGCCAACAACGCCGCTACTTGCGAAGTCTGGCCCACCACTTGGAACCCAGCGTCTATGTTGGCAAGCAGGGTATCACCGACCCGGTCGTTCAGTCGGTAGCCGAAGCACTTGCCGCCCACGAATTAATCAAGGTGCGTTTTGTCGACCGTAAGGACGAGAAGAAGGAACTCACGGAAGAACTCGCTTCGCGATCTGACAGCGCTATCGCCGGGATCATCGGTAATATCGCGATTCTATACCGTCAAAATGAAGACCCAGATAAGCGGCGTATTGAATTTGAAGACTGACCATCTCAAGCCCCTTCGCTTAGATATTCGACCATCCCCTTGATTCCTCCCAAGGTCATGTCTTCCATATGAATAAACTCGCGTACACGGTTCAACGTGTAACTTCCATAGATCCGGCCCCAGGCATCGCGTGGAATGGGATTGAGCCAAACCGTGTGCCTGAATCGATCCGCCACGCGCATTAGCCAGTAGATACTTGGGTTCGGGTCCTGCGCATATGCATAGAGAGAGCCATAGGGCGATTCAAGCTCTTCAGGGGCCATGGTCGCATCGCCGACAAACACAATGCGCGTGTCTGGATTGCGCAGCAGTATGGATTCTGTCGAGACCTTCTTGGTCCGGCGATAGTCCGACCATACGTGCTGGTAGATCGAATTGTGGAAGTAGAACGTTGTAAGGTCTTCAAAGCGTTCGTGCATCTTGCCGAAAAGCGTGCGCGTGACATCGATATGAGGATCCATGGAGTAACCACCATTGTCGACGAATAACACGACACTGATCCGGTCGCGCAGTTCGCGCTCGAATACGAGGTCAATTTCTCCCCCGTTTCGCGCCGTGCGCCGAATGGTCTCATTGAGATTCAGAAGGTTCCTGGGCCCGGCATCTTTCATGTGTTTCATGGTTTCGAGTGCCTGCCGCAAGTTCTCCGACCTCAAGACATTCGAGTCCGAGTAAGCGACATAGCGGCGGTTGGCAATGACCTGAAGCGCAGATCGATTGCGCGAGCGTCCCTCCACGCGCACGCCGCGCTCCGCGTTGCCGGAATGCCCAAATGGCGAGTTCCCCTTTTGACCTATCCACTTACTGCCGCCTTCGTGGGCCTCCATTTGCTCGCGAAGGGTCTCCCAAAATCGAGCCATCAATTCTTCTGCGCTCATCAAATAGACCGCGCGCTCGGGTAGTTTTCCTTCGGCGATTTGCCGCGCGAGCCACTCCTTGAAGGCCTTAGTCCGGAGCAACTCAGGGTCTCCTTCGGCGACCTGAGGGAGGTCAATGCCAAAGAAATAGTGGGCAAATGCACGCTCAAACGCATCCATATGCTCCTTGCGCCGGACGAACGTCAATCGCGCAAATACAAACAAGTCATCGAGAGTATGAACAATTCCCCGGTCGAGACCTCGATTCAGATCAAGCAGGTCCTGCGGACTAACGGGTATACCGTAGTCGCGGAGCAAGTACATGAAATCGACGAACAGGGCGGTCGACGATGTGGGACTGTACGCCTCGGACATGATGGACCTCGCAATCAGAAAAGACCGTCCATGTTATAGCGCTTCTTCGCATCAGACTGCACGCTTCCTTCTGCTTTGCGAATCCGATAGGCGCGACGTAGAATCGTGGAAAGGAAATACTCATGCAGATCCAGGATTTTGCGAAACTACTGATTGTTGTCGGCGTGCTCGTAACGGTGGCGGGTGTCCTCCTGTATTTCGGAGGTAAAGTGAACTACTTCGGACTTGGGCGCCTGCCAGGCGACATTCGCATCGAGAGGGAGAATTTCAAGTTCTACTTCCCCCTGGGCACCTCAATCTTGATTAGCATAATTCTGTCGGCAGTCCTCTACCTTATAGGACGTCTTCGGTAATCTCCTCGATCGTCTTTCCTTCCCACCCAGTCACCGAGCGCAACACAACCACCGAGTGCGCCGGGAAACGGACTGCCGGGGTACTAAACGACATTTCAATCTTGATCTTGTCAGGCAGTTCAAGACTATTCTCGTCATCGATAGTTGGAGACCACACTGTCCACTTCCTGAATTGAAGGGTGTTGCGGCCTTTGATGGAAATTGTCGCGGTCACATCATCAGTCGGCGAAGGATTGACAACCTTCAGGATTACGTCGTCGGTTTCGCTGTCCCAGGTTGCAATGGCATTGAGCGATTCCGGGGCCTCGCATTCGACGCGAACGCTCGCGAAATTGTCTCGGTACATCTTCATTACGAGATAGTTCGGCGCCACAAAAGCCTTGCACCCGTCGTGATTAATGAAAGCATTGTTCCATGAGGGTGCATCGACATTGCGTATAAATAGGGCCGGGCAACTCATGGTTACGACGTCGCCGAGCCGCTCGAATCCATTCAAAACGAGGCCCGCATAGAGCCCCGTGCGAAGACGGATAGATTGTTGATTCCATTCCGTTACCGCAATCTTCATGGAAGGGTTCTTGCTCGTAGCGATGAGCGCGGCTGTCTTGCCTAAAAACTCAGGATACACGACACCGTCTCGCATCTCTGCGTCAAACGGTCCCTCCATATATTGATGCACAGAAATGAAGTCCGCGTAGTCAGCAGCCGACTCGATAATGGTCTTATTCCAGTTCAGATCGTGGCCTCCACTGCCGCAGACCAGAATCTTCACGTTGGCATCGCGCGCGCGAAGCGCTTCAGCAAAGGGCTTAAGACGCTCAACATAACCTTGCGGTCCTAGTCCCCACGTCTCGTTTCCTATCTCCCAGTATCTGACCTTAAAGGGCTCCGGATGTCCATGCGCCGCACGCAGCGCGCCAAATTCGGTGGAGACGTCTCCGTTGCAGTAGTCGAACCACTCCAGCGCCTCTTTGACGTAGTCCTGAGTTCTGTCGGGACTCTCATGTTGGCCGATATTGAGAACGAGTACAGGCTCGCTATCGAGTTCCTCGCACATCTCGAGGAACTCCAGCGTGCCAAAACTGTTCGGGTCCAGATTTCCCCACGCGTAGTTTGGTTTCGTCACACGCTGAGATGGAGCCCCAATACCGTCCTTCCATCGATATCGTTCAGCAAAGCAGCCCCCCGGCCACCGAATAAACGTGGGACGAATCCCTTCAACGGCTTCAAAGATTGACTGACGGTAGGGAGTGCCTGAACGATGGAGCGTACACTGGTCGACCGTAATATCACCGGATGTATCGAGCCTAATAGACAGAGTTGCCGCATCCGACGAAATGTCCGGTACGAATGTGAGCGGCTGCTCCGTCCATTCGTCTCCGTTGATCGTGAAGTGCTGTTCCTGTACGTCATCGCCGGTCTGCAAACTCACGGTTACTTCACCGTTCCCGCGCAACCAAAGCGATCCGATGTATTTCACGCCCGCTTCAACACAGAGACCGTCCTGGGCAATTCCTCCGCCTTTGCCATCGGCAACAATACGCTGACACCGCGCACTGTTCAGCGGCTCCTGGTCCGACCACGTCACACGCGCGGAACTGTCCGCAGGTTCGACGCGCCACATACGGCACAAGGTGTTCGTCTCAGGTGCAACACCTTTCATCTCAAACAACGTGCGATCGCCTGCAACGACCTTGGCGTTGCGATAGCGCACATCCGTTGACCAACTACCGAGTCCAATAAAGCCTGCCGGATTTGTAGTCGTATCGAACGACGTCAGCACTTGTCCATCCAGCGAGCAGGTTACGCGCGCCCCCTTCACCGAAACATTAATGCGATACCAGCGGTTGCTTTCGATACGCGTATCTGTGCGCGTGCCTTCAACTAAGGAGCGGCTGCCGCCAACTTCATGCTCCACGGCGGAGTACGTGTTGCCCCACCCGCCGAGGTTCCACCAATAGAAATTGTCTGCGTCCTTGGCGCGAAACAGAATGAGGAATCCTTCCGCTCCGCCTTCCTTGCGCGCATCCACCGAGAAATCATAATCGGTCCACGCTGGATCGCCGGTTGTTATTTGCGCATCGGGGCCGCTGCCTTCGCACAGCAATTCCGCGCCGTCGAATCGCCAATTCCCGCTCGGAGTGTTCCATTCTTTGCCCAAGGTCATGGGTGCTTCTTCGAAGCTCGGGCCACGAACCAATTGTCCCCAAAGACCGTCGACGACCGATTTGTAGATGTGCTCCAGGAACTGACCGTACAGAAGGGGATCAACACGCCCAACGTGCTTGTTGGGGTTCACGCTGATTGTCTGTGCGAACGCGGTTTGGCTCATGACGCACAAAAGGGACAATGCAACGGAGGCTTTCATGGGCAGCGACTCCCCTTCTTTGAACACATACACGATAGGACCGGAACTACAAGTCCTCCATTCTCCTATCGGGCCGCACACCGTGCTTTGCGAGTAATTCCTGAGCTTCAGCCAGCTTTTGCGGCGGCACGTCATCCGTGCGATGAGCAACGTAGCGCGCGGGCGCGCCCGCCCAGACCTCGTAGGGACCCACGTTTTTCGTCACGATACTGCCCACGCCAATCACTGCCCCTTCGCCAATGGTTACGCCGTAGTTGATGTAAGAGCGGCTGCCGATCCACGCGTTTGGCCCAATGATTACCGGCTTGATAATGTGCGGTGTAAACCGCCAATGCTCCTTGGTGCCGTAGATAAGATGCGTTCCATCGCGAATGATGACATGCTCGGCCAGTGCCGTATTCTCGCCGATTTCAACGTATCCTCCTGACTCGATAATGCAATACCAGGAGACCATGCTCCGGTCCTTTAAGACGATCTTGCCGTCGTAGCGAGTACGGAGGATGATGTGCTCGCGCATGTGGACGTAGTCACCCACTTCCACGTTTCCCTCGACTTCAATATCAGCGCCATAAAACCGGCACTTCTTCCCCACCTTCGTAAACTTCCGGGAATTCTTCCAATAACGATACCGCCTTACGAATGTATTCATGAACGGAATAGAATCCTCTCTCCTGGTATTTGCGTATGAGATTCCGCATCGACATGCCTGTCTTGCACAGATAAGACGGGCGATACTCCATACTGCCGCATTCATCTTCCGGACACAAGGCCCAAGTCGCAATCAGTGGGCGTTTCCGTCACACGGTGAGACCAAATCCACTGAAATGCGGGATGGACTGAAGCTGATTACCGCAAGCGAAGTTCCCCTTTGGTCAAGACGGCATACCTATACCCTCCATACCCTATGAGCGATTTGATCTTGTCCGCTGGTTCATTTTGAACATCCAGCATAATCGGCTTGTCGGGAAGGTCGGTCAAAACGTAGCTGACCTCATATCCGCCCTCAATGTAGCGTGACCGTGTCAGTCCATACGACATATTCAGTTGCGTGTCGATCCAACACGTAATAATATCCGGTGACTGCTTCAGAACATATTCTGCGTCATGCTTGCTGTGACCAGCCACAAAATTCTCAACTCGCGTATGCGCGATATGAGTATCGTTTAGCCCTAGCATGTCAATTGCATGTAGTCCGCTAAAGTACGGAATCTTGCCTGCAGCATCGACCGCGATTGTCTTGTGAGGATACTCCTTGCCCAGGAAATGCCCCAACTCATACCACATGTCGCGCTTTGGCTCCCCAAATGGTGCCGACGCAAAACTCGCCGGAATGCTGCAGGTCAGTGCGACAACCGCCGCCAGTGCACCTAGTATTGACTTCTGCCCTGGCAGGATTTTCGCCCTGGAAGCGCCATACAGGACTGCGGAGGACACCGCCAGAACAACAATGACTCTGAAGCAGTATTCATGAGCCAAGTCGGGTCTCTTGAAGAACGTGACGACTGTATAGTAATGATGACTGAAGGAGAATATGCAAGCTCCGGTCACTCCGAGAAAAGTTGCTCGCGGATATTTGTCAAGAAGTTGAAGAAGTGAGAGTATCCCTATTGGACAGAGGATTGTCATAAAGCGGGACCCCATCCAGTCTCCGCCAATATAGACCCAATATCCCTGCCAAAGCAGCGCGAAGAAGCCCCCGAATGAAACGGCCTCAAACAAGGCGACTCTCTCTTTGATGACTCTGCGCATTGAGATGACAAGTGCTGCCGCGATGGACAGCGCGAAGACCAAGTAGTTGTCCGCCATCAGCACGATGAGGAAGAACGAGCGTATTCCACTGGTTACCCGCTCGAAGAGTGGACCATCCACCTTGACGTAGAACGTGTTCGGCAACCAATATCCGTAGTAGTGATAACGAAAGGAGAAATGAACCGCCACGACCAAAGCGACAAGCCCTGCCAACAAAAGTGCTGGACGATACCTCCCGCGCAGAATCAAATACAGTGCCGCGGCAGCCGGCATTAGGAATCCGTCAATTCTGACCAGTACGCTCGCGACACTAGACACGCAAAGCCAGAACACGAATCTGGAAGTACTTTGCTCTCTTCTTGCGACGTACGTTACCGTCGTCCAAATCCCAAGCTGAGCCAAAAGGACCAGAGGGGTCTCCATGCCCAATACCGCCGAATACCACAGCGGTGTAAACAGACAGAAAAGAAATGCCGCGGCGCAGGCCCAACGCTCTCCCGTCTCCCGCTGAGCAAACCAGTAGAACACGTATGCGCAGACCGTAAGGAAGACAGCGTTCAAGCACAACGAGAAGTAATAGATTGACGCAGGAGGCACGATGAGCAGGCCCACCGCCATCATCAATACATACAGCAGATTCGAGTAACCTTCAACGCGTGTACCGTCCGTGTTGAAGTTCAGGCCGTGTCCATTCACCAGATTGAGGGCATACCGGTACGTGATGTACGCGTCATCGACTCCATACTCAGAATGGTGCAGATAAGAGATGATGATCCCTGCGATAGGTATCGCGCCTATTAGCAGAAATGCGATCAACTTTTTCACGTGGCACGCGCACCTATTTGATTACGCCAACTTGGCGATAGAATCAGGGCCACGTCCTCTGGTTTTCGACATTCCTGCTTCACGACTTCATGCAGCCTAGTCCAGCGGGCGAATTCGGATGTTTCTGAAGCGCGTGTGCTTTCCGAAGAAACCGTCTCCAGCGTGAACCTGAAGCGCGATGCGGCCCTTGGCTGGAAGCAGGTCCGGACTATCGCCTTGGTAGCTGGTGATGTGCTCTCCATTCAGCCAAACGTCAATGGCAGGCGGATTGCCCGTGCACACGATAACGACTTTGTTCCACTCGCCTTTCTTGTAGTGCTTGTCATAGGTGCTTGCAGGGAAATGGAAGCCTCCGATTCCTTCGCCGTAGATACCGCCCACATTCCCACCTTCGTAGTAATCAACCATCATCTGGTAACACTGCCCAGACTCGGTGCTACGCAAGAAAAGACCACTGTCCAAACCCCAATCTGGATTCAGCTCCAGCTCAAGAACAAAGTCCCCGAACTCCCGATCGGTGAGAAGGATTCCACCGTTGCCCTTCTTGTCCTGCGTACCATCAATCGAGCCGTCAACCACTGTCCAGCCAGTCGTGTTTCCGTGACCATTTGTCTGACTGATGTGCCATCCGTTCAACGAAGTGCCATCGAACAACTCGATCCAAGGCGATTTTTCAGCCCCGTGTACTGCACCGACAAACGTAGTCGTGACTATCAGGGCAAGCACACTGCCGGAAATGACAAGCCTCTTCATCGCTATGTCTCCTTGACGTGAAATGGGAACAGAGATTGGGTGCAGCACCGGCGAATAATAGCCGCCGTGGAATACGTGAAACAAATGGCACCCGCTAGTCCGCAAGTTGCACAGGCGCGATTGAGCGCCGGCGCAAATTGCTCACGTGCAAAACTTTGAGGTTATGCCATAAGGATTTCTCGCGAACACACTGGTCACGAGAGAGGTTCAAGTGTGTTCGTGAGAAATCCGGGCTAGTGTGGCGAATCGTAATTGGGGCAACTATCTGGAAGATCCAAGCAATAGTCAAAAGCGGAGGAAAACAGGGACTTGTTTTCCGCCGGATCCTACACTGCGCACTCTACCGCGCCTATAAATGCCACGGTTCACGCATGGCCCGCGTGAGGCGGCCATTCGCCTCCTTGTCATCAAGGAATTGCTCTTTCGCGTAATCCCACCGCAACGGACGTTTCAACCGAATGGCAATATCGCTTATCTGGCAGACCGTATCGCCCTGCACGGCTTCGTCAATCGATGACACCGTTGACTGTCGTGTGCGCACACCTTCAAGGAAATTCTTCACGTGGTGATTGCTCTCAAGCAAGTGGACTCCGTTCCCGGGAATCTCAGCCTTGAGTATGGCGTCTGAAGAAGCTTGAATACGTTGCCGATCCACGCACACCCACCCGTCGGATCCTTCAAAGGCAGTCCCGTGATCGATGATCTTCCCGTAACGCGCCTTCAATTCCTCGGGGGCCGGCTGCGAGTAGAACCGCATCGTGACGCCGCTATCGTACGCCAGCGTGACATCCCAAGCCGTCGCGGTATTGCACACGCCTTCGGTTGGGAACACACCGGAACCCTCGACCCGCACGTTGGTCTTGAGCAGGTCGCCTCCGCCCCACACCGCGATATCAACCGGATGGATTCCCCATCCCGCAATGAAACCCAAGGCATAATCGGAAATAAACCACCACCACTTGTTAGAATCGCGCTCCAGCGTGTACGGCACTTTAGGTGCCGGTCCCAGCCAGCGATCATAGTCCAAGGTATCGGGAACCGGCGCGAGTTCGGTCGGTCCGCCCGAAGAACTTGCAGCCGACCAGACGTGAATGGTCTTGAGCTTTCCAATGCTTCCGTTCTGCACCAGTTCGCACGCCTTCCGGAACTTTGCATCGGAGCGCTGCTGCGTCCCGAATTGAAAAATGGCCTTCTTCCTGTGAACTTCCTTGCGCAGCGTCGCATCCTGTTCAACGCTAAGGCCCATCGGCTTCTCCAGGTACACATCTTTCCCTGCGCGGATGGCCGCGAGCGCGAGAGGAACGTGCCAATGATCGCACGATGCAATGATGCAGGCATCGATATCGTTGCGCGCGACCAGATCTTCGAAGTTGTTGTAGGCCGCGCAATCGCTGTTTCCGTTGACCTCGTCAACCCCTGCCTTGGCCTTTTCGCGCCGGTCGCGTTTCACATCGCACACCGCGACAACGTGTGCTTCGGGCAATCCCAGCGCCGAACCCATCACATAGCTACCCCGGTCGCCAACCCCAATGCACCCTATCGCAATTCGCTCATTTGCGCTGACCCGTTTCTTTGCGGACGTGGCGCACGAGGCAGTCGCAACGACAGCACCCGCGGCAAGACTGGACTTTAGAAAACTTCTTCGCGTAAACGAACGGTTGGCGTTCATTGCATCGTCCCCCTGATGGATGTGGCCAGTGCCAGACTTTAGCATACGATCAACGCAATTCCGCGGCAAGCCAAATCAAGCGCCACGCGCGATAAAACCCATAATCAACTTGTCCACCCACCGCGCGGGAAGCACCTCCAGCGCCAACCTCAAATGCGCGTCGCCTCCGACGAGGTACCGCGGCCTCGGCCGGGATGACGTAAGGGCGTGCTGTACGGCCCGCGCCACGATGTCAGGCGACTTCGCTTTCTTGGACATAGACACGGCCGTCGCGCGGGCCGCCTTCATCAGCGGGCCGTACAACTCTTGGCAGCGGTCGGGGAGACGTTCGAGCATCCGATCGGCGGTAGACAGCGACTTCTCCCAAATCGGCGTGGCGATGTCTCCCGGCTCAACCACGCTGACGGGGATCCTCCAGGGGCTGAGTTCCATTCGAAGGACATCGGTCAGTGCTTCAATGGCGTGCTTGGTTGCGCCGTATCCGCCTTGAAATGGGGTGACCGCGCGGCCGTCAATCGAGCCGATATTGACAATTCTGCCGTTGCCCTGCCGGATAAGCGGCATCGTCGATTGGATCACGGCAAGCTGGCCGAACACGTTAACCTCGAACTGCTCCCGCAACGATTCCAGCGGCAGAAACTCCAAGGGTCCGGGAATATCGACGGCCGCATTATTCACCAAGCCCTGCAGCCCCGCGTCCCCCACTTTCCCCTTGAGCCATTCGACCGCCCGCAGAATGCTGTTCGAGTCGCGCAAGTCCATTTGGACAACGACATCCCCCTGTTCCTCAGAAGATGCTGCGCAGGCTTGCTCCGTCAGGCCAGTCCCCAAAACACGCCACCCTGCACGGCGTAGGCGTATGGCGCAGGCCTCACCAATTCCAGACGTCACTCCCGTGATGAAAACAGTACGCCCTTGGAGATCCGGCACAGCAGTAATCCTCAGCCTTGCAGGGGCAAACCGAAGTAAACGACGTTATACATTCGCCAATATGGCGGCAACTCGCTCGAATTCTTCTTCCGTATTGTAGAAATGGGGAGAAAAGCGGATGACAGGGGTTCCTGCCCGGTCTTGGCGATAGGAGACGACCACACCCTTCGAGTCGAGGGTCCGAGCCAACTCCTTTATATCCGCCTTTGGATGAGTCACCGTTACAATACCTGATTTCCAGACCGCATCTGGCAAATCACAAAGCTGATCCTCGTCTGTATACGGCCTAAACCCAATTTTCTTAAGAATTTCCAGCAAAGCATCATGAAGCAAGATAAGACGCTTCGCTATGTCAGATATATTTAACTTTCTGAGCAAGTCCATCGACGCACCCATGCCGATTATCCCCGGTAGATTGAGCATACCGGGTTCATATCGGCGAGCCGTGTCTTCGAATTGGATGTTGTCCTGCGCGACAAATTGCGGGGAGACTACGTTCCAGCTTCCAAGAAGAGAAGGTCTCAACTCTTCAAAACGGCTGCGTTTCACGTAAAAGATACCTGCCGCCGCCGGACCAAGCAGCCACTTATGCGAATCGGCACTGAGGAAGTCGACATGCTCTACCGACACGGGAAACGCCCCGAGCGTCTGGATGGCATCCAGCGAGAACAAGATCCCCCGGCTGCGCAGATTCTTGCCAATGGTATCGACGTCGATACGATACCCTGTCAGGAAATTGCAGGAAGCCAGAGCGACTAGCCGGGTGCGCGGCGTCAAGGCGGCTTCAATGAGGTCCCACGTGATTACACCGTGGTGCCGGGGGGTCAGCGAAACGGGTTCCACACCCCGCTCGACCAGGTTGGTCCAGGGGTAAACGTTGGCGGGATAATCGTCCCGGTAGTAGAGCACTTGGTCGCCGGCGTCCCAAGGGATTCCATTGGCAACCAGACTCACACCCAGCGAGGTGGGTCCCAGCAGGGCGATTTCCTCGGGCGTACAACTGATCAGCGCCGCCGCGGATGCTCGCGCCGACAACACCTTTCCCCACGACCACGGATTCTCCTGCGCGTTGACCACGCCGTGATCGCAAAACTCGCGCATAGCGTCCGCCGCGACACGAGGCAAGGGCGCCACGCCAGCGTGTGCCAGAAAGATACGCTCGGCGACAACAGGAAACTCTTTTCGGCGGACTGCCTCGGTGTGAATGATTTGGTCGATAGTCATGGTCATGGGAGTATACGTGATGGGCAAACTCTATGACACTTCCGCCAGCTTCACTTCGCGCCCTTCCGCGACACTCTTCTGAATCGCCGCCAGGATCTGGATCGGCTCAAGCATCTGCTCAGGCGTAAGCACCCACTTGCCGGTGCGCATCACATCCAGGATTATCTTCATGCCGTCGTAATAGGAAGTTGACGCCTCACCCGTCATCTCTTTCCACCCCTCAGTGCCGAAGGCGACGGTGTGGAAAGCGTATTTCGCGTTACCCATCAAGTTGAGCGTGACCAGGGCGCCTCCCGCAAACTTGCAGACGGCCACACAGTTGTTGTTGTGCGCCACTGCCTGCACACTCTCACACCCGTATCCCCAGACCGCGTTCATCATCTGAACAGCGTGAATTCCGTAGAAAAAGATCCCATCGTATTCATCGTCCAGCTTGGCGGGACCTGAACTGCACCCCGCTGTCAACGTGCCCGCAGTCTTCTTGAGTTCCTCAATGTAAGCTACTGTGCTTTGCGCAAAATAAAGTGTGGAAAAGGACGTGAAACCCACCTTGGCTTGCTGGGCCGTTTCGATGAGTTGCCGCGCGTCTGCAACGCTGCTTGCCAAGGGCTTGTCCACAAATGCCGGAATACCCGCCTTCAGAAAGGGAAGTGTATCGCGAAGGTGCTTGCTGCCATGACGCCAAACACACAATACGCCGTCGACGCCCGCCAGCATATCCTCCAGACGCGTGACGATATTGGGAATCTTGCCTTTCTCGGCGACTTCTTTCGTCCGGACCGGGTCGGTTCCGTAGATATGAGTCACTCGGGCATCTTCGATCTTGAGGCCGTTATAGCCCTCATCGAGATTGGTCAACTTGCTGAACGCCTCAGCGTGGCTGTTGTCGGACCCGATTATCCCTAAGCGGAACATATCCCCCTCCGTACCAGGCTAAGACTAGACACACCTCACGTGCTACACGCTACCAGACAGGTTTTCACTGCCGAGCAGACCAATCGCGCGGGAGTAGGTTGTGAGCGGATCAAGCGAAGAACTTTAGCCCTTGGATTTGGCCTTCGGCTTGGCTTTGGGCTTGGCGGCTGCCTTCTTGGGAGCTGCGGCCGGGGCCAATTTATAGAAGTACTTACCGGCCTCAAGCATGTTGCCGAGGTTTATCTTGACCTCGTCCGTAATCTCGATTCCGGTCTTAGCAACTTGCGCGAGAAGTCCTTCCCAGGCATCGTGATCCCAGGAGCCCTTCTTGGCCTCGATGAATTTCGTGCAAAGATCGACTACAGACTTAATGGGGTTCGCAGCGGTTGGCATTGGTCAGTTCTCCATTACCCGGTACCGTTAATGATTGCTCCCCTAAATTCCTTCACTTTCCGGGTCTTCCGCATGGAATCCGGACCGTTGAGCGAATTATACAACCGGGAGTGTACTGCGTCAACAAAACTTGGAATTCTGCACAATTACGCATGGAACTTCATTAATATTACGGGTATTCTACAGATAATTATGAAAGAAATATGGAAAAAGATACGCTCACAGTGGACAACGACCGACACTCTGATTCTGGCGAGCAACTCGCTGGCCTGCATCGGCTTTATTGCCAACTGTTGGTGGCATTCCACGGCACTATGCTACGTGTTGTCAGCAGTCCCGATTCTCCTGCAGACGCTTTGGTCCCTCCGCATCCCCAGCTCTCTCCGCCCCGCAGTGCAGTTTGGGGCTATGGTTGCCCTCGCGTGGCCCATTGGTGAAGGTTTCGTGACGCAAACCGTGGGCTGGTGGGGAGAATATGTCGCTTTAGGACCGCAGGTTTGGAAAACCCCAGTCTACTGCATGCTTATCGGTTGGCTCTCATCGACACACATCTTCTACGTGGGGCGCCGTACGCTCGAATTTGGATTTGAAATGAAGTGGGCCGTGGCAAACACTGCGCTCACGGCGCTCTTGCTGGGAATCCTTGGGGAGAACCTCTTCGTGTGGGCGGGTATGTGGCGCTATCACGAGTCAACTTCCGATTGGTTCTCGGTTCCCGCGTTTGTGCCCGTGGCCTACGCCGCTGGATACTCGGTGCTTCCCCTCCTGAGAAACTGGCGGCTGGCCTCCACAACGCTGGTGTGGGCAACAACTCTACTGCTGGCAAGTATTGGTCTTGGTCTTGCCACTGGATTCTTCCCGCGCTAATTGCCGGGCAGAATTATGCGAGGCAGCTCTCTACCCTCCGGGACAATCTCAACAATCAGAGTCCGCGCAGACACGCCTCTGACTGCCTTTTCCAGGCTCTCGGACTGCGTCAAACGATACCCCTCCGAGGTCTCAAGCGCGCCCATGTGAGAAAAACCTTCCTTGTGCTCGGTGCCAAACTTGAATCGGGCGACTGCAGGAGTATCCGTATCCGACTCGACTTGATACGCCTTCCTGTCCGGGGCGGAGAGCTTCAGCAGAGAAACATGCGTCGCGGGTTGGCTGAAAGGCGTTGAAAACTGAATCGAATCCGACAGATTCATAGGCGCCCACCCCACACTCTGCCAATCGGGCGCCACGCCAACAATTGTGCCTGGCTCCTCCGCGGTACGGGTAGCGACTTCCTGCTGAAACTCCTTAACCTTTTTGCCCGCTCTCGTCCAGTCGAGATTGGCCGAGAATTGGAGAATCAAGAAGACCGCTGCAAATCCGGTAGTCAGCGTGACCATCGGGAACCGCCACTTGGGATGTCCCATGATTCGGAAGAAAAGAGCAACCAGAGCAAGGGCATAGAATGCGTTAGCCGTCAGCAATTGCCCACCGCCAATGAGGTGTACCGGATCCAGCGGACCAGAACCGGGGGCAATGCGGACTGCCACCATCGCCAGAACTCCAAATAGTATCGCTGGACGCCTCGCGCCACGACACACAAGCGCAACAAGAAACACGGCAATCAGAGCAACGAGCCAGTCTGCCCACGGATTTGCCTGAAAGAAAGCGACTGTCCGTGGCAAGTATCCGATTGGATAGAAAAGGAAATAAAGGGATGCGAGCCTCTCCGGGAACTCAGGCAGAGACTGCAGCAGGGCGTTCGCGTGCATGGCAATCCCTGCCATGCCGACAAGCACGAATGCAAAGGTGCGCGCCAGGTTTCGCCGTTCGGCGGGTACGATCAACCATTCATAAAGCAGGACTACGATTACCAAGGCACAATTCTGTGGAAAGAGTGCCACGGCCACGACGAAGAGCACGAGGGACAGAATCAAACGGAAGACCGCCGGTTTAGCGATAGTGCTCGTATAAGCAGCCATGAATAACAGAACGGCCAAAGCAGGCAGCAAGTCCGCGGAGCCTGTCAGGTTGAGTACGGATTCCGTGTGGACCGGGTTTGCCATGAAAAGCGTCGCTGCGAGCGTACCCAGCCACCACGGCCCGCCGATTGCGCAATTCACAATGCGATAGATGCAGAGCATGCAGGCATAAAGGAGCGCAAAGTTAAAGAGGTGATATCCGGCAATCCACGCTCCGAATGCGTCTGCCAGATACGCAATCACGGCTCCGCAAACGCCCGGCGCCTCGCCCCTGGGATCGGCAAGAATGGCATAGTCCCTTCCGAGCGGATAGGCCCACAGCGCCCACACGTTGACGATGAGCAGATACACAATCATCATCACCGCGTCGAAACGTCCTCGATACTTCAGACGCAACGCGGCCAGTCTTGTCGGTTTTCGGGTTGGGTTTGCCATAGCGCGCCAAAGTCTATCGGCAGATCGCGCTCAGATCAATTCCGGCGTTACTTGCCTCCCGGCATCTCCCCCAATAACCGTCGCGCGGTGTGGAAAAGAATCGCTGTGAACGATAGAATCCGTTCGAGCAACAGGGCACATTGGAATCATATGTATGCGGCATTGGATAGTTCTTCTTTTCGCGCCAATCATTTCGGTATCGGCATGGGGATTCGCCGCGACCAACGATCAGGCGGCGGTATCTGTACGGTTCGAATCCCCCGAACGCAACGAGTTGGTTGTCGAAGGCCAGACGTACGTTCTCCGTCTCGATAATCGAGCGTTTCTCAAGACCTTCACCGTCGGCAACTTCGAGCTCTTCAATCAGTATACCCTCACGCCGACCTTGAACAAGGGCAGCATCCAGGGTCCAGGACGGTTCAACATCTATTCCTTCGGAACGCAAATGTACGAAGTGCATTTGCGTGACCTGTACCACCCGGATCTCAAGGCAGACATGGAGATCGTGCTCTACTGCTATGCCAAGCGCGTGTACGTAAACGTGGTTGTGCATCCCAAAGAAGCGAAAGGGGAATTCGAATTGGGGTGGGTAGGCGGTGCGAAGTTCGCTCTCGTCATGCCCCCAAACGAAGAACAACTTCGCGTACAACTGGAGAGCTTTAAGGGCGAGACGCCCCCGGCTTTGGCGATCGTCGTTTCCCCGCAAGACGTTACGGGCAAGAAGATCCCCAACACCATTCACCAACGACCGGGGCTCATCCTGCAGACAGGACACAAACGCACATCCGCGCCGGACACCCATTGGACAGACACCATGATATTCCTGGCGGGCGAGTCCTTTGACGACCTGCTCCACCTCGTTCGCAACGAAATGTATGCGCAGGCGATAAACATTGAAGCCAAAGGAGGAGTCTTCAACGGATACGCCCACCGAAAAGGGTTCTACGACGTGACCACGATGTTTCGTGGCCCTCAAGAATTCGAAGATGCGTGTGTCAACCCCAATCAGCGTATCCGCGTCGACTTGACTGCATCCAAGGCGGCTTCCATTCCGGAATGGCAGGCTCCGGTCGATATTATCTGCAACGTTCATAACTCGTACGGGACACTTGAAGCAGCAGTCGTAACCGACAAGGACGGCTATCCTCTGCCCGTCCAGGTTCAGGTGTGCAAGAACTTCGGGAGCGAGTTTGAAGAAGGCAAGGAAGAGGGAGACAAGACCTACGGCGAAGCGTACGTACCGTTGACGATAACCAACGATAAGCCGTTCGAGGGAAGAGTCTATCACCTTTTCGGGAATTGGGGCACGCATCCTCTCAAACAGATTTCGTCGATCCGCTTCTATCACCACTATTTCCACGCATCGCTCGGGCCCACGGAGACCTTCTGCTATGTCCCCTTCGAGTACCCGCGTGACGATGACCGCAACTATATCCTGGCCGACGTGCGCGGCCTGTCGAACACGATGTGGGCAGAACAGCCGCAACACGATCATGTGTCGGTGATTGGCGGCTTGCGTTACAAGAGTGGCGGGAAATGGATCAACAACCTTCTGCAAGACACGCGAATCTATCTAACCTCGCCCAACCTCGCCAACTTTGCCCTCGACTATCTGACCGAGGACAAGAAGATCAAGACCACCCTGGAAATCGTCGAAGCGCCGCAGGACGACGAAGCGCGCAGTTTCATCAAGATGGTTCTGGATGTCCTTGAACCGGTGGATATCGACGAGACCAGTGCCCACAACCTGCGTTTTGTGAATGCGGGCGCTTACATCGTCAAGACCGTCTGGCCGCACGTTGCGTACACGAACGCGGAAGGCGAAACGACTACCGTGGATGTCCCCGCCAACGAGACTTGGGCTTTGGAAGGAGTGCCGTTGGGTCCCCAATGGCCCTTTGCAGCTGCCTATTCGCACAAGAACGGCAACATCGCCTTCTTCGTGAACCGCTTTGAAGGTGTGCTGGGCGGCAAGCAGGTCAGTTCCTTCGGCCTCAGTAGCTACGGCGGCAAGGAATGGACGGAACTTTTCCTCACGGCTCCCGGTTCGCTAACGCGCCTGGAAAAGGGTGACCACATCGAGGCGCACTTCTTTGTCATGCCGTATGGAAATGCCGATACGGACTACAAACCGGCTGAGAAGCAGCGCGAACTCTACGGCAACAACCTTGCCACCATTGAAGTCACGCACGGAACGGCCGTACCGGGATTCCCAAGGCGATTGAAAGCGGATTCGCGCGGCTTCGCCGAGTTCACTCTCAAAAACGGAGACAATTGGACGCCTATACTGGTGGAAGGGTTTTCCAGTCACCGGGGTCCCATGCTGTGGGAAGAGCGCGGAGGCAAATGGCTCTTTCACGACCAGCAGATCTATGGCAACGATTGGTACCAATCCTACGTGGATCAAGACGGCAAAGTGGGATTCGTATTTGTGGTCAAGGTCCGCCCCGGGCAGACGCACCACTACGTGGTGACAGCGGTTCCCGAAGCGAAGAGCATCACACAGCGGAACGGATTTGTTACGATAGTGGGCGGGCCTATGAATTTCGTCAGCCCGGTGAAATTCTCGGACCTAACGTGTTCGCCTCTTGAGGGCACAACGCTCTTCCAGTGTCAGGGAAAACCGGAAAGCGCCGTTTCACAATGAGTGAGGGCATGCCAGAAGAAGGCCAATCAAAGCCGCAAGAGCGGATACGCGAACTGGAGTCTCAGGTAAAGAACCTGACGCTTCAGGTGGAGCAACTGCGAGCCGACCGGGAAGCCCAGTCAACGCGTGGCCGCCGCGCCAACGATCCGCCCCCGGTATATATGCCCGTGAAAGGGCGCTTCGTCATGGCGCGCATTATCCTCGTCATCATGACCCTGATGGTCGGCTGCGCCGTGGCCTTGTCGTTGCGCGAGGAATCGACCACCCTTCTGGGTTCCGATTCTCCGTTCAGAGATTTGGCCGTGATGAACCTCAACATCCCGCTGCTCGCCTGCGCGTGTCTTGCCGCGCTCGCCATCTTTGCGTATCTGATGGGCAAATGGAGCATGTTTATGCTTCTTGCCCTTACAACTATCTACAGCACGTTTGGGTGGTTCTTCGAGAGACGGCCGGTGGACGTGGTACTGAGCGATACAACGTGGGCAATACTGTCGTTGACGTTGCTCACGTTGTGTTACTGGCTATTCAATGACCTGTGCATTCGGGACTCGCGCCGTTTCGGTAGAGGTAAGAGGCGTCATGCGTTGCTCGCCATTCTCAATGCCGCCGCGTTCTACGTTTTCCTGGCGCAAGTCGTTAATCGCGAGTTCTCGTCGTATACGGCTGCGGTCTATGGCGGATTCGCGGTTTTGGCCGTGCTGTTCGCATGGCGGGCCGAAACACTGGGTGCGCACCGCAACTACCTCGTCAGGCTCTTCATAGCGAAAGCGGTCATTCTTCTCAATGTTGCTCTTCAGTTTGTTCTTGCGGGCGAATGGTTGCTAATCGCACTAGCCTTCGAGTGCCTCCTGTTGGCGATTGGATACTATTGGTCCGGCTTTGTCGTTCTAAAAGTCCTCGACATTATTCTCTTGGTCATTGCGACAATCATGTGTATTGACGCGGTTAAGACACATCAAGATCTCACCATCGATGACGTCAATTTCCGCACAAACTGGATTCTTGCGGCAGGTGTGGCCTTCCTTTTCCTGGCAATCTCCTGGTACTACGAAAGGCGCGTGCACGGGATGCGCCCCAGACAACGCGTCGTAAGCGGACACTGGTTTCTGGCAGATACCTTGTGGGACATTCCTCGCGCCGTCGTGTCTCTACTTCATGCGGCGGCCGCTTCGCTCATCATTCTCGCGCTTACGATCACCGACTACGGCGACTCTCCCACGCTGCCGTATCTTCTTGTTATGTTCGGAGTCGGTCTTACTGTTATCGGCGCCGTTTTCCGCACACCTCAAATAGAGATTGGCGCGGTCTTGCTGGTCATTGCCGGACACGTCGGCTACTACTTCTTCTTATCGGTAAACAAGCCCGGCTTCGCCGATCAGCCTCGTTTCGCCGAGTACACCATCGCCGTTGCGCTGTACACATACTTCGCCGCGTTTCGCTGGGAACGTTTCACAGAACGTTTCCGTGCCGTAAGCGCCGCGGAACATTACCTCAGCGCATCCATCCCCTATGTCGCGGCGACTGTCATGCTCGCAACGCTTCAGAACCGCATCTATATTCTTCCTTCCGCGAGTCTGGGACACTGCGGGCTGGGATTCGCGCTGATGGCGCTGGGCGCTCTGCTCCGATACACGTCGCTGAAAAGCGCGGCACTGGTTGCCCTTGGACTGGGCACCTACTCATTCGTCCACGGCATCCTCACGCGTCACTTCGAGATCACCGATAATCCATGGATTTGGGCCTATGCACTTGGCATCACGCTCATCTTGGCTGTCTCAGAGCGTTTGATGTACTTGACCACGTCCCAATTGCGAGGACTCTCGCCCCTGGGACGGCAAGCCCGCACCTTGCTCGCGTTTGCGGCGGCGACGGTCCCGTTCGCTACAGTGGTCACGGAAGTCCCGGAGTCACAGCAGCCGCTGGCCTGGCTCGCAATCGCTGCAACCGCCGCCATACTCGGAACCCTATTTGCCGAAAGCCGGTACCGCTGGGTCGCTCTGCTGGTTCTCCTCGCAACGATTTGGGTCGTATTTCGCCAAAGCCATCCTCAAAACGCGATTCTATTTGGCGGCGTTGTCGTGGTGGTCATATTGCTGGTCATATCCTGGGGCGTGACCTTGCGCGAGAAGCGCTCTCGCAACGCTCCCCCGCCCCCGCCTGCCGTGCGCAGTTCCTCCAGTCATGGATAGCATCCGTGAGGGCGCGGTCGCCATTTGCGACACCCTTGTCCGCGCAGGGTACCGGGCCTTGTTTGCCGGCGGCTGCGTCCGCGACATGCTCCTCGGAGTCTCTCCCAAGGATTACGACATTGCAACAAACGCACGCCCGGAGGAAGTCGCAGGACTCTTCGCTCGCACTGTCCCGGTTGGGGCGGCCTTTGGCGTTCAGCTCGTCGTGCTGCCTCAGGCGCAATATGAAGTGACCACGTTTCGCAAGGACGGGCCCTATCTCGATGGAAGGCACCCTTCATGCGTGACATTCTCGGACGAGAAAGAAGACGCGCTCAGGCGCGACTTCACCGTCAATGCCCTGTTCTATGACCCTCTGAGCGAGAAACTGATTGACTACGTCGGCGGACAGGACGACCTATCGTCGCGCGTTATCCGTACCGTGGGCAATCCAAGAGAGCGCTTCTCCGAAGACTATCTGCGCCTGATGCGGGGAATACGATTTGCGGCACGATTGGGTTATTCGATTGAGCCTGACACGTTTCAGGCAATTCGAGAGATGGCCGCACAGATCCGCCACACCAGCGCCGAGCGCGTTCGAGACGAACTTATCAAGATTCTCACCGAAGGCGGAGCGCGGCGCGCTTTCGAACTTATGGACGATACCGGACTTCTAGAGCATGTGCTGCCGGAAGTGTCGCGAATGAAGGGCGTTCGACAGCCCGAGGAATTCCATCCCGAAGGCGACGTGTATATCCACACCATGATCCTTCTCGATTTGCTCAAGAATCCCACGCCCACACTCGCACTGGGCGCCCTGCTCCACGATGTGGGCAAGCCGGAGACGTTCACGGAAGAGGACCGGATACGTTTCAATTACCACGACAAAGTAGGCGCAACCATGGCGGAGGCCATCTGCAGAAGGCTGCGCATGTCCAACCATGAAACCGAGCGCGTATCCTGGCTGGTTGAACAACACATGCGATTGGCGCACACGCCGGGCATGCGCGAAAGCAAACGCAAGCGCTTCGTACGCGAGGATGGCTTTCAAGAGCTTATCGAACTCGGGAAGTTGGATTGCCTGGCAAGCCACGGCGACCTGAGCACTATCGCGTGGATTGAAGAGTACTGCAATAACCTAAAGCCCGAGGAGTGCCGTCCTGCGCCGCTGATTACGGGCCACGACCTGATAGCTCTTGGGTACGAGCCGGGTCCGGACTTTAAGGCGATACTCAGTTCTGTGGAAGATGCCCAGCTTGAAGGGACAATCCACTCACCGGACGAAGCCCGCGCTTTCGTGCTCCGTTCCTGGCCCCAATCGGCCGCCAACTAGCCCCTTATCCAACTTGCGTCTGGATGGGCAACGTTACCATGAACCTGGCGCCTTTGCCGGGCCTGCTGTCAAAGGAGACGGTGCCTCCGTGCTCCTGGATGATCTTCTTGCAGCACGCCAATCCCAGACCCGTTCCCCGGCTTCCCTTAGTACTGTAGAAGGCTTCGAAGATGCGCGGGAAGGCGTCGTAGGCGATGCCGACGCCATTGTCCTTGATTTCGACAACCGCTCGGCCTCGGTCGTCGATCAAGGTCTTAACGGTGACTGTGCCGCCGTTCTCCTCGCACGCCTCAATCGCGTTTGTAATGAGATTAAGCAGTGCCAGATAAATTCCGTGGCTGTCTAATTGCAGCGGAGTCATCTCGCCTTGCTTGAAATCCACCTTCACTTTGGAGCGTTCCGCCAACGACCAGGTACCTTCGATTACCTCGCCTACCACTTTATTCAAATCCGTTGGAACGCGTTCCGGCTCACGATCGCGCGAGAACGCCAAAAGATTGAGGACAACATCTTCGATGCGCGCCGCTGAACGGCAAATGAGCGGCCATCCCTTTTGCAGATACTTCCACTCCCCCGTCTCAATCGCCAAGTCAATGAACTCGGCTCCGCCTTTAATGCCGACAAGAATGTTCTTGATGCTATGGCCCAAACCCGCCGTGGCTTTGCCGATAGCAACGAGCCGTTCGCGCTCAATCGCGTCTTGGTGCAAGCGTGCGTTCTCAACGGCCACACCGGCAACGCGGCCAATCGCCGTCAACAGCTTAAGGTGGTCGTTTCGGAAGATGACATCCGACTCGCCCGAATCGATGTAGACTGCACCCACCACCGCTTCCCTTCCACACAGCGGCACGCACATGGCAGATTGTATACCGTACTCAACAACACTGTCGGATGCGGAATAGTCTTCCTGTGCGTTGAGGGTAAGTACTGCGTTCTTCAACGTAACGGCGTGGTCAATCAGCGTCTTGCTCAGCGTCGGGTTGGATCGCTTGGATTCTTCCGGCAGGCTGGCGCGAATCACCGGCTCGGCCGTCTCATTGTCCATCGTGAGGATGTAGCCTCGCTTGGCGGGAATTGCCTCAAAGATAAGCTGCAAGATGTTCCGGAGAAGATCGTCGAGATCGAACACCGTCCCCAGCAGCTGCGCGGCTTTGTAGAGAATCGGCAATTCGCCGCCTGGCACACGCACCATCTTCTGGTACATGTCACCGGCCTTCTCGAAGGTGATCAAGGCCCCCGTATCCGAGAGAGCTTTGGGTTTGGTGAGACGCGAGACCTGGAAAGTATGCGTGCCCACCGTCAACTCGTCACCTTCCTCGATTCGAAGGCGAGAGACGCGCTCTCCGTTGACTATGATCCCGTTTCGGGCGCCAAGGTCCTCGACCTTCAGCATATCCCCATCGACGTAGACCCGCGCATGGCGGCGCGAAACCATCGAATCAGGCAGGACCACGTCACATTCGGAGGCTCGGCCAATTATGAGTCCATCTGCGCCGACTGGAAAGGAACTGATACTCGACTCGCCCTTAAGCAGAACCAATTCAAACTGAGCCATGCTTCACCCTACTACCGCAATCACCCACCGGAATCTCGCCGCCACCTTCTGACGGAAGGAAACATACCTTCCCCGTGGCAAGGATTTTTGAGACTGGGACCGTGCCTTGACGCTAATGTCCGCGGCCACACCCTGAAGTGTACCATGATCGGGCGTTTCGAATATCATGCGGAGCCGGTTGGTTGACCAACATCGTCACTGATGATATATTCAGCCAACTCGCAACTTCGGGTAACCTCGGTATATGAACGTCGCGCAAATCATTGACCGCCTTAAGGCCGACACGTCATTCCGGCACAATCTGACCGCATGGCGCACTGTCCCCGCGAAGCCGCCGCAGTATGCAGGCTTCCCGGATGCGCTCGATCCCAGACTCGTAACCGCCCTGAAGAACAGGGGAATCGAAAACCTTTACACGCACCAACGCGAATCGGTTGATGCCGTCCTGGCGGGTGGTCACGTCTGTGTCGTCACGCCCACGGCCTCCGGCAAAACGCTCTGCTACAACTTGCCGGTCCTGAATACGCTCCTCTCAAATTCCGATGCGCGCGCCCTCTACCTCTTTCCCACGAAGGCGCTCTCGCAGGATCAGGTGCACGAACTGCAAACGCTGATTGAAGGCCTCAAGGTGCAGATCGGCACCTACACCTTCGACGGTGACACCCCGGCGTCGGCGCGCAAAGCCATTCGGAATGCCGGGCACATCGTAGTCACCAATCCCGACATGCTCCACACCGGCATTCTTCCCCATCACACCATTTGGATGAAATTGTTCGAAAATCTTCAATACGTGGTGATTGACGAATTGCATCATTACCGCGGAGTCTTCGGGAGCCACCTCTCAAATGTACTGCGGAGGCTCAAGCGCATTTGCGAATTCTACGGTTCTAACCCGCGATTCATCTGTTGTAGCGCCACCATCAACAATCCCAAAGAGATGGCTGAACGTATTATCGAGAGACCCGTGCGCCTCATCGACAACAATGGCGCTCCAACAGGCGAACGCCATTTTCTCTTCTACAACCCGCCGGTGGTGAACACGCAATTAGGCATTCGCCAATCTTCAATCAAGGAAGCCGCGCGAATCGCCACGCAGGTCCTCTCCAGAAACATCCAGACCATCGTGTTTGCGCGCAGCCGGCTACGCGTGGAAATCCTGACCACCTACTTGAAGGACGCTGTCCGCCGATTGGGCAAGGACCACAATCTCGTGCGCGGGTATCGCGGAGGTTATCTGCCCACGGAACGCCGAACCATCGAACGTGGACTCCGCGACGGCGAAATCATGGCTGTCGTCAGCACGAACGCGCTCGAATTGGGAATCGACATCGGCTCGCTCGACGTCTGCGTCATGGTTGGATACTCCGGGAGTATCGCCAGCACGTGGCAGCAAGCAGGGCGCGCAGGACGCCGCTCCGGAGTTTCACTCGTCATCCTCGTCGCGTCGAGCGCCCCGCTCGATCAGTACATCATCAATCACCCCGAGTACTTCTTTGAGCAGTCTCCGGAAAACGCGACGGTCGATCCCAACAACCTCATTATCGTG
The DNA here is from genome assembly GCA_019695095.1 of Candidatus Hydrogenedentota bacterium. Classification (NCBI taxonomy): domain Bacteria; kingdom Pseudomonadati; phylum Candidatus Hydrogenedentota; species Candidatus Hydrogenedentota bacterium. Next base: position 28,724 of record JAIBAQ010000004.1, on the reverse strand, counting down.
ACGAGCCATTTGAAATGCGCCGCGTTTGAGATTCCCTTCAAAGATAACGAGGCGTTTGGGCTTGACCCCGCTTCAACCCAGGAAATCCTGCAGTACCTCGCGGACCAGCGAATCCTGCGTCATGTGCGCGACAAGTGGCACTGGAGCGCGGATACCTATCCCGCCGAAGACATCAGCCTGCGCACGGCTGCGCCGGGTAATGTCGTGATTCTCGACACATCGCAGAATGGGCGCGTGATCGGCGAGGTGGATCTGTTTTCCGCGCCCGTTGAGGTATATCAAAACGCCATCTACATCCACCAAAGCGCGCAATACACCATCGAGCGGCTGGATCTCGAAGATCGCAAAGCGTACGCGCGGCCCGTCGATGTCGATTACTACACCGACGCGCAAATCAAAGTCGACATGAAAGTCCTGGATCGCTTCCGCGAAGAACCGGAAGGCGAAGCCGTCAAATTCTGCGGCGAAGTCAGCGTGACCTGGCTGCCGAGCATCTACAAGAAGATCAAGTTCGGCACGCACGAAAACGTCGGCTGGGGTGAGATCAGTCTTCCCGAGTCGACGATGCATACGTCGTCGTATTGGATCGAGTTCGACGCCGAATTGGCAAAGCGCCTCGACCTGAAAGAGACCGAACTTTCGGAAGCGCTACACGGACTGGCAAACACGCTCCGACAGGTTGCCCCCGTACAGATTCTGTGCGACCCCACGGATATTCGCGCATTTGCCATGCTGCGGGCCCCATTCTCCGACAAGCCCACGGTCTATCTCTACGAAACCTATCCCGGCGGTGTGGGAATAAGCGAGAAGATCTTCACGCATCACCGTCGGCTGCTCGAAGCGGCGATTTCGTTGATCAGCGGCTGCTCCTGCAAAGAGGGCTGTCCGAGCTGCGTGGGCCCCAAAATAGAGACCGGCAAGCACGCGAAGCCCGGCGCGCTACGTTTGGCAAAACTCGCACTCAACCAATAGTGCCAGGTCTACAAGCGCCACCGGACCAAAGCGACACTCATAACGCACGTGGAGTCTCCGGGTTTGTTCCGGAACCCCGTGCCAAACGCCGTCAGCAATGTGCCATCCTCAAGCATCACGGTCGACGACGACTGAACGCTGCAAAACCACGCGTTCTCACCTTTGATATTGCCCGTCCACTTCGCAAGGATATAGCGGTGTGCCAAATCCCAAGTCTGGCCGTTGTCATTGCTGATCACCGCTTCCACGCCAAATTGCTCGAAACCGTCTGGCGTGTTGGGATAGCCGAGTCTCACCGCGTAGGTCATCAGGATCCGTCCATCGGGCAAGAGCACCATGCTCGGATGATGGCGGCCCCATTCGTACAGCACATTCAGGTAGGACCACGTCTTTCCCTCATCGCTGGAGATGCTTACGCCCAAGCCCGAGTAGTGATCGAAAGCCCAGTGGGCAAACCGCTTCGGACTATCCGTCCTGCACGCGGCAATCCAGTTGCCATTCGACGCGCGAATCATGCAAACCTCGTTGACACCTAGCCACTGCGGTACTTTGGAGTCTTCGCTCCACGTGAGGCCCGCGTCGTTACTGAAGCGGATATACGCCTGCGAATACGGCGCTTCCGCCGACCCCCAAGGGATTCCCGTCGGCTTCCACCACGCCTGTGCGAGGCGAGTCGCGTCCAGCACAAGCAATGGGTCCCAGGCGTAACGTTCCCCGGCCGGCGCTTGCGACTCACGCTTGCTCCATGTTCTCCCATAGTCAGTGCTGATCCAGAACGTGCCGAGGGACTCGGGATATGCCAATAGTGTTTCGGAGCCGATCTGGGTTAGTCCCAATGCTGTGGCATTCGGTTGACCCGCGTCATCCACGCTCAGCCAACGGCGCTCGCTCCACGTTGCGCCGCCGTTCTCGCTCTCGATGATCGCCGAGTGGATTGGAGAGCCACAGGCCACCAACATCAGTACGCGGTTCTTCTCAGGTGCGTACGCGAGATAAGGAATCTGTGCGTTTTCGCCTCCCCATTCCCGGCTGATCCAGTGCAATTCGGCCGGAGCGGACGAAGCCTCCGCGTCGCCATCCATGTGTCGAACAAGATGCTCCGTTTTCTCGAAAGGACTCGCGTGAAGAGAAGCCGGTTGTCCGCTCACTTCGATATCGTCAACGAGAATGCCCGTGTGCCCGCTGCGCTTGTCGATAGTGACGATCACGCTGGAGATGTCGCCGGCGGCGGTATCCCAATCGAGTTCCCGCGATTTAAAAGACTGCTCTTTCCCTTGCGCATCCAACCATCGCGCCTCGCCCCACGCTTTGCTTCGATCAAGGTCGACAGTCATCGTGAAATTCACCGGGACATCGTGTGCGCCGCTCATTGCATCTTGGAGGATCTCGTACGGACCGAACTTCTGATCGCCCAGGGGATACGTGCTGGAGTCCACGTGACCGGTCCAGAAGGTCCATCCCGTTGGCGTGCTAATCCAACCACCGCCACGGTTGCTGTACTTCGCCTGCATCGCGCTCATCCCTACAGAAGACCCCGCAGACGTTTCCCCCGCAGCAAGTGCCTTGAACGTTAGTACGGCCTTCCCGCAGACCAGCGGCGCGAACGTCTTCTGGAACGAATTCTCCGCATCCGGCGCGGCGGCGGTCGAACCTTCTAAACAATTCCCCGTCAAACCCGAGGGCCCTTTTCCGATCAGCAGATCACCGACGAGGTTCTTTGCGGGGTCGTTCGGACTCAAAAGGGTCCAGCTCAATGGCGGCTGTTTGACTGATTGACCCTGCTTGAGATCCGCTCCGTCAAATGTCTCCTGAAAGACCACCGATTGGGCCATTGCGCTCGCATTCAATACGCATAGCACGACGCACGACGTTTTCCACCGCTTCATACAACTCCCCCCTAAAATGGATAACCCCGGCCATGCCGGGGTTATCCCTACGCGTAACTAAGAAACAGGCGTGACTTGCCCCAAGTCATTTGGCCGTATTCAATCCGATTTGAATGTCCGATTCGGGCGGGCACTCTTTCTTGATTTCCACGCCGTTTACCATGCGGTTCGACGTGATAATCGCGGATTCGATGTTTGCGCCGAGCTTGACCTTCAATTTCGTGTCCGGGTTATCCGCCGAGAACTCGCAGCCGGTAACGATCAGGCTCTTGTTGTTGGCGTCGATGCAAGGCAACCCTTGGTTCACGCGGTCCCAATTGGTGAAGTGGCATCCTTCAAAGATAGCGATTCCTCTTCCCAAGAGTTTCGCATGGGTCTCCTGATCGCGATTGGCCCAGAAGCCGCATGCCGTGAACTTGACCTGCCCCTTGTTCGTCTCGGCAACTTCCACGCCACCCATGATCATTCCGTTGATAAAGGATATGCCCGAATTAGGCTGGACTTCTTCGACATAGATCGATGTCTTGCAGATGTCGGGATAGCAATTTGTGTAGACACCAGACCCTTGTCCTCTGCGCGGCGAGCCGTCGGGTTTCTTGCCGAGTGTGTCGATGAACTTGAAACCGTAGCGATAGTAGATGCAGAAACAGTTGAAGAACATCTGACCGTCCGTCTGCGCAATGAGGAAGGCCGTCCCCTTTTCGCGCATGAACGTGCATACGGGTTCCTTCAGGTCGGTGCCGCTCCAGAACGGCCAGAAGTGAACGTCTTCTACACGGCCCACGTCGAAACAGGAGTCGATGTAGAGCCCCAAGAACAGTGGCTGACCATACAGTCCGTTGACGTAATGACGCCCTCCGCCCAAGCTGCCAAAATCGACCGCTTGATATGGGTTGAACAACGTGCAGTTCACGATGGTGCAGTTGTCGCCCTTTCCTGCAACGGTCCAAGGATACGGATGCGGCTCAAGGGAGTTGATTTGTTCGGGATAGAACACCGATATCCCCTGCAACGTAGAGGAATTCTGCAAAAGGATGAACGGATCACCCTCCATCTTCCCTTTCCCTTCGTAGGCAAGGAGGACGCTCAATCCCTTGAAATCGATCGGCTTGCTCCACAGCGGACGCGTCCACACACCCTGCAGAGTAACTTTGTCGGGCACTCTCAAGTGGCCGTGGATGGCATAGGCGCCAACCGGCACTTGGAGGATGCCGCCGCCGGCATCACCCGCCGTATCCAGCGCCTTTTGAAACGCCGCCGTATCGTCGGTCTTTCCGTCGCCTTTCACGCCATAATCCATGACGTTGAATTGCCCGGCGCCGGGAGTCGCGGGCTGTGGCAAGATCATCTCTGCGGGCGCGGGCGGCGGAGGGGCCGTATCCTGCGCCACCGCGGTCAAAACTAGACCCATCATCATCAAGGACAACAGTGCTGCTCGCATCTCTTCTCTCCCCTTTTTTGAAGCACCGTGCCCCCCGACACATCACTTCACGACAAAATTGACCAGTTTTCCTGGTACAAAAACCTCCTTTATCAGTTGCTTGCCTTCGATATTGGCATGCACCTTTGCATCGGCTTTTGCCGCTGCGATGACCGTTTCTTTCGTGGCATCGACTGCCACCGTGACCACCGACCGCAGCTTGCCATTGATCTGTACAGGAATCTCGATGGAATCTTCAACCAGAAGGCTTTCATCGTAGGCCGGCCACGGTTCGTAGGCAAGCGTTTTCGAGTGGCCCAATCGTTCCCACAGTTCCTCACCGATGTGAGGAGCAAACGCAGATACGACAAGGACGAACTTCTCCATCCACGCGCGATTCAGCTTATCTGCCTTCGTGGCCGCGTTGACGAACTCCATCAACCGGGCAATCGCCGTATTGAATTGCAGATGCTCTATGTCCGCTCCGACGGCCTTGATGGTCTTATGAAGGACCTTCTCAACGCTCGCGTCCCCGCCTTCGTCCACAATCTTGGGACTCAAGCCGCCGTCCTCACCGACGAATAGCGCCCACACCCGTTTCAGGAAACGGTGCACGCCTTGAACGCCCTCGTCCGACCACGGTTTCTCGCGATCGAGCGGGCCCATGAACATCTCGTAGAGGCGCATGGAATCTGCCCCATACTGATGCACCACATCGTCGGGATTCACGACGTTGTAGCGCGATTTGCTCATCTTCTCGATCTGCACATGCACGCGCGCGCCAGACTCCTTCACGCACCACTCCTCGCCGCGTTTTTCGACTTGGTGCGGGAAGTAGTATTTCCCTTTCTCGTCCTGGTAGGAATAGGCAAGGATCATGCCCTGGTGAAAGAGCTTCGTGAAGGGCTCCTTGGTGGAGACATAGCCCGCGTCATAGAGCACCTTGTGCCAGAACCGCGCGTACAGCAGGTGCAACACGGCGTGCTCCGCGCCACCCACATACAAGTCCACGGGCATCCAGTAGTTCTCGGCTTCCTTCGACCAAGCTTCACGCTCGTTGCGCGGATCGACAAAGCGCAGGAAATACCAACACGAACCGGCCCATTGGGGCATCGTATTCGTCTCGCGTTTCGCGGGCTTGCCCGTCTCTGGACAGGTGGTTTCAACCCACTCGGCGGCGCGCGCAACCGGAGGCTGACCATCCGCCGTCGGCTTGTAGTCAGTCAGTTCGGGAAGAATCACGGGCAGGTCTTTAATTGGAACCAGGCGCACGGTGCCGTCTTCCAAGGTCATCAAGGGGAACGGTTCTCCCCAATACCGCTGCCGCGAAAACAACCAATCGCGAAGGCGGTAGTTAACCGTCGCTTTGCCGAGCCCCTTCTCTTCCAGCCACTTCGATATCTTGCGCTTCGCGTCGGCCACGTTCAGTCCATCGATTAACGGCGAATTCACCAAAATGCCGTCGCCGGTGTGCGCTTCCTTGCTGATGTCGCCACCGCTGATGACCTCAATGATCGGCAGACCGAACTTCGTCGCGAATTCGTAATCGCGCGTGTCGTGTGCGGGCACCGCCATGATCGCGCCGTAACCGTACTCCGCAAGGACATAGTCCGCCGTCCAGATCGGCACCTTCTGGCCATTCACGGGGTTGATGGCATACGCGCCCGTGAACACACCCGTCTTCTCCCGCTCGTCGCGCATGCGGTCTTGAGCGCTCTTGCGCGACGCCGACGTAACGTAATCCTGCACGGCGGCCCGTTGCTCAGCCGACGCGATTTGCAGGGTCAGGGGATGTTCCGGCGCCAACACGCAGTACGTTGCTCCAAACAACGTATCGGGGCGCGTGGTGAAGATGGTGAACTGTTCTCCCGAGTCCGCGACAGTAAAGATGACATCGGCGCCTTCGCTCTTGCCGATCCACTCCCGCTGCATCACTTTCGTGCTCTCCGGCCAATCGAGGCCTTCGAGGTCCTCCAACAGGCGCTCCGCATATACGGTGATACGCAGCATCCACTGCTTCATCATCCGCTTCTCGACCGGATCGCCCGTCTCCACGTACTTGCCATCCTTGACTTCTTCGTTGGCGAGCACCGTCCCGAGCGCGGGGCACCAATTGACCGGGGCTTCCGTCTGATAGGCCAAGCCGCGTTCATACAGTACTTGGAAGATCCACTGGGTCCACTTGTAGTAATTGGGGTCGGTCGTGTTGACTTCGCGGTCCCAATCGTAGGAAAGACCCAGGGCTTGGATCTGGCGCTTGAAGGTTTCGCAATTCTTGTTCGTGATGATGGCGGGATGCTCACCCGTGCGCACCGCATGCCGTTCCGCGGGCAATCCAAACGCGTCCCATCCCATCGGATGCAGCACGTTGAAGCCATTCATACGCTTATACCGCGAGACGATATCCGTCGCCGTGTACCCTTCCGGATGCCCCACGTGCAACCCGTCGCCGCTGGGATACGGGAACATATCGAGCACATAATACTTCGGCTTACTGCGGTCCAATTCCGTCTTGAACGTCTTATTCTTCAGCCAATAGTCCTGCCACTTCTTCTCGATGGCCACAAAATCATACGCACTTCCCGACATATAAAACCTCCAACGGGGTATTCATGAATTGGGTATACGAAGGCGGGAGTATAGCAAATTCGACGCACGCCATGTGGCAGGCGTCTTCATACGCAGTTGCCCCTGGGTGTGTGACAGGATCCTGCCTGCCGATTGGTCCGAGCACGAAGAGGCAGGCAAGATGCCTGCCACACATTCCCCGCTCTGAATTTCAAATCTCCTCGCTGTGGCGCGGTCAGGAGACCACGCCACAACAAAGATCCCCCGCGAATAGCCTGTGCCAGATTCTTCATCCGCCGGAGGCGGACTCAGAATGACAGTTCGTGAGAGATCGCGTTACTTGTCATCCTGTGCGGGGGACCGCGGGAGCGCGGGTTTCCGTGGTAGAAACAGAAGCCAAGCGGACGGCCTTTACTCTTAAGTGCCGCAGGCACGGCAGACTCCAGCCTGGGGTGAGATTCGCGTCACCGACGCGAATCGAAACCCCAGGTACCAGCCCTTACCCAACGTGAGCCCTGTAAGGGCGAAAGCAACCTTACACGGTCCGTTTCTTAGGAGGCCGCCTCCGGCGGACGAAGGCTCTGGCTTCAAAACAAAGCGGCGCTCGTTGCCAAATTGGTCTTCAACCGTTTGCGACTTGACCGCTCTCGATACGTCCATTGCGCCTATGCCCAATGCACGGGTATACTCCCGGCATCGTGAACAACGTGGGCGCGAGCCCGTTAAAGGAGAGACTGTGTTACCGAAAGGACTTGGCGGCTTGGGCGACATGGCCGGGATGATGAAGAAGGCCATGGAGATGAAGGCAAAAGTAGAGCAATTGCGTGACTCGCTCGAGGCAGAGACCATAGAGGCTTCAGCGGGCGGCGGCATGGTGACCGTAGTAGTCAACGGCAAATTCAAGGTCGTGTCCATCCGCATTGAGCCGGAAGTCGTCGACAAGGACGGAATCGACGTGCTTGAAACCTTGGTGCGCGCGGCGGTGAATGAAGCCGTTGACCGCATGCAGGAGCACGTAAAAAGCCGCATGTCCGAAATCACCGGCGGTCTGAACATCCCCGGTCTCACGTAGTCCGCCAGACCTCGAATTACACGGTAGGAGTATCCAACCCGCCATGCGGACAGTCTTCTTCGGCACTCCGCAACTCGCAGTGCCATCGTTGGCGGCGGTGGCACGCCGTCACGAGGTGGCCGCAGTTGTCTGTCAACCCGACCGCCCGCAGGGCCGCAGCGGCAAACCTGTTCCCCCGCCCACGAAGGTGTGGGCCGAGGAGCATGGTATTCCGGTGGTGCAGCCATCGAAATTGAATGACGGCGAATTCGAGGCGTGGCTGCGTGCGCAGAACCCCGGACTATGCGTTCTGGCGGCGTATGGACGCATGCTGAAGCAGGCTATCCTGGACGTACCGCCTCACGGTTTCCTGAATATGCACCCCAGCTTGTTGCCGCTGTATCGCGGGCCTTCGCCGATTCAGTCGGCCATTCTCAACGGCGATACAGAGACGGGGGTCACGATTATGCGGATCACCCTCGAAATGGACTCCGGGGATATTCTCTCGCAGGAGCGTGTCTCCATTCTCCCTGAAGACAATTCGGAGAGTTTAACGGACCGCCTCGCCGAACTGGGCGGCGAAATGCTCGCGGAAGGTGTGAGTCTCGTCGAAGGAGGCCAAGCCATCTTCACGCCTCAAGACCACGCGCGCGCCACCTATTGCAGGTTGTTCGAGAAGCGTGACGGGCGAATCGACTGGGCCAAGCCCGCAGCCGCACTCCATAATCTGGTGCGGGCGGCGAATCCGTGGCCCGGTGCGCAATGCCTTTTTCGCGGCGAAGTCTGCCGGATACATCAGTCGCTTCCGGTACGTTGCGATACGGCGGCTGCTCCAGGGACCGTCGTGCAGGTCGAGAAGGACCGGGCAGTCGTCGCGACGGGAGAAGGCGGATTGGCTGTTCTGGTCTTTCAAGCGCCGGGCAAACGCGCCCTGCCGATGCAAGATTACCTTCGGGGCCACGCGATTGACGTAGGCGAACGATTCGAGTCGATCCCATGACGCCGGCCGATCCTGTACGCCTTGCCGCCGTCGACGTGCTTCTTCGCGTGTTTGAGGAAGGCGCGTTTCTGAGCGACGCGCTCGATCAAATGCTCCGGAAGTCCACCATCTCGGAACGCGGGCGGCGCTTTTTGACTCAGTTGGTGTATGGCACGGTTCGTCACAAGGCGCTCTGCGATCTGGCCCTTTCGCGCATTCTGGATCAGCCAATGGACAAACTCCCGCGTCCCATTCTGGCGGTGATGCGGATGGGGGTCTTTCAGGCGTTGTTCTGCGACAACGTGACGTTCCCGGCCATGGTTCACACGAGCGTCAGCGTGGCGCGGAAACGGGGTCATGCGGGCACAGCCCGACTGGTCAACGCCGTGCTTCGGCGCGCGCCGCGATCGCTTGAGGACATCAAGCTTCCGCCGCGCGAGAAAGGGCTTGCCCGCCATTTGGGATTTCGGTATTCGTTGCCGCGCTGGATGGTGGAGCAGTGGATTGAGGAATTCGGAGAGGAAACCGCGGAGAAGTTGTGCGCGGCGTGTAACGAGCAGGCCCCGACGACCCTGCGCGTCAATACGACAAAGTGTACGCCCGAACAGCTCACTCGCTATCTCACTCACGCCGAATTCCTGGTGGAGAAGCGTACCGCCGTTCCCGAGGAGCTGACCGTTATCAAGGGATCGCCGCTCAAATCGAAGCATTTTCAGCAGGGCCAATACATGCTGCAAGACCCGGCTTCAATGCTTGCGGCGCACCTGATGCAACCGTTACCGGGGCAATGGGTATTGGATGTGTGTTCGGCGCCTGGAGGCAAAACCACCCACCTGGCCCAACTCGCGGATTCGCAATTGAATATTGTCGCGGCAGATGCCAACGCGGAGCGGCTTGCCCTCGTGCGCGAGAACATGGAGCGGCTGGGGCTGCGCGGAATTCACCCCATCGCCGCCGACGGCCGAATGGCGCCGTTTGCACGGAAATTCGACGCAATCCTGTTGGACGCGCCATGCACGGGGTATGGCACGCTGCGGAGGCATCCGGATTTGAAGTGGCGCGCACAGCCGGAGGACGCGGCGCGAATGGGCGCGGTTCAGCGCGAATTATTGCGCGCTGCCGTCGATCTCTGCGAAAATGGCGGCCGTATTGTGTATTCCGTGTGCACGTTTACCCGCGACGAAACAGTGGATGTTCGCGCGTTTGCCGAATCTTCGTTACCCGTGGTTTTGGAAGACGGACCTAAATGGCTCAACCCTTGGAAAATAAGTCCCGGAACATATCGAACCCTCCCCCACGCCGGCAATATGGACGGATTCTTCTTGATGCGGTTGCGCAAGGCGTCTTGAGCTCGTCGCTGTTCGGTCTTGGCTTCGTCTGGTGGTGTTTGCGTTGGTTCTTTGCCGGTTTGTTCTTTATCGGAATCATGGCGGGATCGGGATACTACGTGTTCAGCGAGGCGGTTCAAGGCGCAAACTGCGTGACCGTCCCTGACATCACGAACATGCCGGTCCAGGAAGCGGCCCGGGTACTGACCGCCAACGGTCTGGAGATGGGTACACAGACTGCGCGTGCGAGCGACAAGTGGCAGCCGGACTATGTCATGTACCAGACACCCGCGGCGGGCAAGGTCGTTCGCTCGGGAAGAAAGGTCTATCCCACTGTCAGCCGAACGGAGTTCGCTTCGGCACCGGACCTGCATGGTAAGACGCTTCAAGAGGCCATTGCCGAATTGGACCGTTCGCAGTATCAGCAGGGCCAGATTTCGCGTGTAGCGGATCAAGCGCCCGCCAATACGGTGATTTCGCAGGACCCCCCACCCGGGCAACCTGTCCCCGAGAACAGCAAGATCAACTTGCTGGTCAGCAGCGGCCCCGGCCAAGGGCAACAGCTCTACATGCCCAATCTCATCGGCATGACGAGCCAGGATGCCATCAAGACGCTGAAACCGCTGGGGGTCGAAGCGATTCCGGTGCAAGTCGATCGGCCCGACGCCCCCGCGAATGTCGTAATCGATCAGAGGCCTGGCACGGGAACACTCATTACGCCCGGCACACGGGTTTACTTCGATATTCGCAGCGATACCCCCATCGAGGGAGCATGGCGTGACGTTACGGTATCGTACACGGTGCCGCAATCGTGGATGCAGCGCGAAGTCCGGATCGACGTCATTACGAAAGATGGCGCACGGCAGACTATTTTCCCGCCGCAAGCGCAGTACGTCGACGGGAAGCCTCCGGTCCTCGATCCCGGAAGCAAAGTGAATCAGAAGATTCGTTTCCGTGATGAAATCATGGTCGAAGTATTCTTGGATGGAGTCAAGGCGCGCTCGTATCATTATGTGGGCGACGCAGAGCCAGAGATAGTGGATTTTGAAGATACCTCCGGAGGAAATACCTGAAGTGCCCCCCGTACGCATAGCGCCATCGATACTCTCAAGCGATTTCAGCAAGCTGGGTGATGAAATCCGGTCCGTGATTGAAGCCGGCGCTGACTGGATTCACGTGGACGTGATGGATGGCCATTTCACGCCAAACATCACGATTGGGCCGCCGGTGGTCGCCTGCTTGCGCGAACACTGCTCGGTGCCCTTGGATGTCCACTTGATGATCACAGACCCTGCCGCGTACATTGAAGACTTTGCCAATGCAGGCGCGGATATCATCTCGTTTCACGTTGAAGCGGTGAATCATCCTCATCGAATCATCAACAAGATCAAAGACTGCGGCTGCAAGGCCGGTATCGCGCTGAATCCGGGAACGTCCCAAGAAGAAATCGAGTTCCTCGCCGAGAATCTCGACATGGTTCTCATCATGACCGTGAATCCTGGATTTGGCGGGCAGAAGTTCATCCCGGAGATGGTGCGCAAGATTCAATACGTCCGCGCCATGATGGGCGAACGGGACGTACAGGTGGACGGCGGTATTGACCAAACCACGGCGCCGGTCGTCATTCAAGCGGGAGCGAACGTTTTGGTGGCGGGCTCGTACGTGTACAAGCACCCCTCTCGGCTCGAAGCCATCGATTCGCTAAAGGCAGCCGCTCCGGAGTATTCATCGTAGTTCCGGGCCTTGCTTGAGGCGCGTCTTTTATCCGCCCTGTTGTTGAGTCTGACGCGACCTGCCCAAGACGCTGTGCGTGAGCTTCCAACGCCAACCGGGTTCTTCGACCGTGCTTGGAACAAGCAGCGGCGATTCGCCAATCGGTTTGCCGGCCAGTTCTACCTTAACCGTGCCTGCAACCGCCCCGGCATCCAGCGGCGCTACCAATCGCTCGGGATGCTCCGCAACCAATTTGACCTGCTTCAGGTCGGTTTCCTTGGCAATGACCCAAACGTCTTCGCCTGCCGCAAGCTGGAGGCTATCGATTTTGGCGTTGCCCACGGGAACGGCCGGCTCAATGAGGTCGCCCTTGGCAATGATGCGTTCCCGGCGAACCGTGGAAAAACCCTGGTCGAGGAGAACGCGAGCCACTTCGAAGCGCTGACTCAAAACGGGGCATCCCATGACGACGGTGATCAAGCGGACTCCATTTCGCACCGCCGTGGCCGTCAGACAAAAGCCGGCAGCGCGCGTGTAGCCCGTTTTCAATCCATCGCAACCTTCCAGACTGAATAGGAGCTTGTTTGTATTGGGTTTCGGCGCTTCTTCGGGGCGCAACGAGAATTCCTTTACGCCAACCCAAGTCATAATCTGGGCCTTCGTAATGCATGCCTCCGCCAAGTGGGCCATATCGCGGGCGGTGGTCAAGTCGGATAATTGACCCTTATCTGGAGGCAGCCCGTGCACCGAGTGGTATTCCGTGGAGTTCATTCCCAGCTCTTTGGCGCGCGCGTTGGCCGCCTCAAGGTATTTGTCGATGCTGCCCCAGAGCCCCTCCGCTACGGCTGTGGCCGCGTTGTTCGCCGAAGCGACAGCAACGGCAGTCATCAATTGATCGAGGGACCACGTTTCATTGGGGCGCAACTCGACCTGAGTACCGCCCACGTTGGCGGCATCGGTGCTGATCTTAATCGGGGTCTCCAGCGTCCATTTGTTGGACTCAAGACCCTCCGTGACGAGCAGCATGAGCATAAGCTTGACCATGCTGGCGGGGGCATGGGGCTCGTCCGCATTGTATTCGTCGACAACGAGACCGGTGTCCGCGACCATCATGATGTAATTCGTGCAAGGAAGCGCGTCTTCCGCGCTCCAAGCGCCCGCGACACCTATCGTCAGTGCAAGTATGAAAACCCAAGACAGCCGTTTTGCGTACTCTCTCACGTCTTTAGACTCCCTTCTTCAAGCCGTACGGCATCCCTGCCTCACTTTATCATGCTTGATCGCACAGAGCCAACCATTGCGGCTCCCACTACCTCGCTGAGTTCCTTGACACTGAATGGCTTTTGCAGAAGCGGAAGCTCATCCTCGACGTCAAGACCTGAATACTCCGAGGGCAAACCGGTCATGACACAAACCTTAGCTCCGCAGTCACGGCCAAGCTGGCGAACCATTCCAAGGAACGATCCTTCCGATCCATCGGTACCGTCCAAATCGGCGAGAATCAAATCCGGCAGACGCTCCTTGAGACGATCACGCGCACGATCGAGATCGGTCACGCCCACGCAGACGAACTTGCGCCGCGACAACGCCGTGGAGAGCCAATCAAGCAAATCCCCATCATGACTAATCGCCAACACCATGCCTTTGTCGGCATGTGTCGAGTTGCGCCAGGCGAGGTCAGCCGTGTCATCCGAGAGTTCGGACTGTCCCAAAACATGTTTAATCATGGCGAGCAGACGTGCCGGTGCAAAAGGTTTCGCAAGAACAGGGACGGCCACAGGCACATGGTGACTGTCTTCGCGGCGAAGCCCCTCCTCACCAACCAGCAGCAGGACCGTGCAATCCAGCTCCGACCAATCCTGGGTTACGCGGCTCAGCATAGCGGCTCCGCTCAGGTCTTCCATGATCTCATCAACAACCAGGAGATCGTATTTCCGTTCCTTCCACTCGCGAATGGCTTCATGTCCCTTGACGGTGGTGTGAACATCGTATCCATCCCTCCCCAGGACATCGGCGAGCGCCTGCGCATATACACGGTCGCTGGCTACGCACAGAACGTTGAGTTTGGGTCCCGTGGGTTCGGTGAAGGGCACGCTGGCGTGATCGAATGCACATCCAGGCAGAACCAACGTGAAGATGCTCCCCTTGTTGGGTTCGCTTACGAGTTCGATGGTCCCTCCATGGGCTTCCGAAATGCTCTTGGCGATGGAAAGGCCTATGCCGGCCCCCTCGTATTTGCGGGCGAGAGTGTTGTCGGCCTGAAAGAACTTGTCGAAGACCCGCTTGTGCAGATTGAGAGGAATGCCGATACCCGTGTCGGCAACGGCCAGCGCGACTACTCCGTCTTCGCGCAACGTGCCCGTGATCGTGATTGTGTTGCCTTTCGACGAGAATTTGACTGCGTTCGAGAGGAAGATGGCGAGGACCTGCGCGATGCGCTTTCGGTCGCCCCACATCAGTACATCTTCTTGCGGACCTTCCGCCGACACCTCCAATTCGCGGGCCAAAGCTTGAGGCTTGATCGAGGCCGCGCATTCACGAAGCAACTGTCCCATTGAGAAGATCGTGTGATGCAGGCGGACTCCACGCACTTCCATGCGGCTGAACTCGATCATCTCGTCGATGAGGGTTCCCAACCGCTCCACGTTGCGCATTAATACGCGCAGCGCGCCTTGCTGTGCGGAGGCCAATGTGCCCAGGTTTCCGGACTCGAGCATTTCCGCATAGCCGCGCACCGTGCTCAAGGGAGTCCTCAATTCGTGCGAAACGCTCGCGAGGAAACTGTCTTTGGCGCGGTCCAACATACGCAATTCGACGTTGGCTTCTTCCAACTCGTGCGCGCGTTGTTCCAGTTCGCTTTGCATGCGCATCAGGTCGGTTACGTCGGTCATCACGAGCGAGAACCGGGCTTCCTGGCCCGGGGACTCTTCGATGGGCGAAATAGCTGCCATAACCTGGACGCTCGCCCCCCCCGTTCGAATGAGACTTAAGTCCTGCTGCATGCGATCGGCATATGAGGAACGTGCCACCTCGAACAATTCCAGCAGCCTTCCCTTGCTTGCGGCTTCCACGAAGTCGAACATATCGTGGCCGATGATATCTTCGGGATCGACCAGGAGCATTTCGCACATGCGGGCGTTTGCGAACCGCACCCTGTATGAGGCGTCGACCGTAACGAAGCCTTCGTTCATGTGAACAAGCAGTTCGCGGTAGCGCTGCTCGCTCTGCTGCAGGCGGTGCGTGCGTTCGTCCACAACGCGTTGCAGCTCTTCCGCATAGCGTTCGAGGCGCTTCGAGAGACGATGCTGTTCGGTTACGTCGCGGACGGTGGCCAGTGCTCCCGCAAAATTGCCCCGCCAGTTGAAGAGAGACGTGGCATTGAACCAGAGCTGACGTTCTTCACCGTTGACGCGCCAAGTCACACCGTATTCGGATGCCCCGCCTTTGGAACGTCCCGAGAAAGGCGTAAGCATCGGTTTCAGATCCAACTCTTCCGCCAATGCCTGGCTGTTCTTGCCTACGATGTCCTCGCGCTTCAATCCCATGATCTCGAGGAGGGCGTTGTTGGCGAGGGTGATCGTTCCGTCTGCGCCGGTGAGAATGAACCCTTCGTTCAAGTGCTCCGCCAAATGCGCAAAGCGTTCACCCATTTCCTCAATCTGTTGTTCTCTGCGGGCAATGATGAAGAGAATGGCGGCCAGGCCAACCACGAGGCTGACCAAGCCGATCCATCGGGACAACTCCTCGATGTTCTCGGGTACGGGGCTCGTACCGGTGACCGTATTGGAGAGATTTGCCACGGTGACCATAGCGCCGACGAACAACATAATGACGCCAGTAACGAGTACAAACCGTTGATATCCCGCCTGCCGGCCGCGGTTTAGGAGGATGCCCAGAGCGAAGGATGGGCCTGCAACGGAAATCAGGATGACAGTGAAACGGATTTCCGGGGCGCTGACCTCGCGCGCAAACCGCACGCCGCACAGACCCAATACGATGGGAATCATGTACAGCGGCAAGCGCAGACGCTGGCGAGTTGCACTCATTTGCGTGAACGTCCTTTCTCAATCGCCATATGCCGGGGCGCGCTTCTCGATTTCCAGAGTTGCCAGTTCATCACAGCGTTCGTTCATGGGGTGCCCGGCATGTCCTTTCACCCATCTCCAGTCTATCGTATGACTCTGCGTCAGGCTATCCAGTTTCTGCCACAGGTCTTTGTTCTTCAATTCGCCTTCGCGGCGCTTCCAGCCGCTTCGCTTCCATTGGGGCATCCATTCGGTAATGCCGCGTTTCACGTACTCGGAATCGGTGTGGAGGACGACGCGGCACGGCCGTTTCAGTGCTTCAAGCGCGCGCACCGCCGCGGTGAGTTCCATACGGTTGTTCGTGGTATTGGACTCTCCACCGGATAGCTCGCGTATTTTTTCGCCGTACTGAAGGATGGCGGCCCATCCGCCCACGCCCGGATTGGGACGACATCCTCCGTCTGTGAAAATCTCAACCAACGCTGCACTCATATCGTAATGATAACAACTCCTGAAAGGGTGCTGTTTTGAGACGCCCGCGCTTGACGAGCGCCACTCTCACGACCCCGTTTGGGTGTGGGAAGAAGTATAGCAACTCTTGTCAGGGACTTGCCCCGCTTTCAGCCGCGACCGGCGATGCGCCGGCGACAATGACGAGATAGAGACCGCCAAGTACGGCTACCAGCGCAACGCCCAGCTTCCACGTCACCGGCTCGCCAAGGACCCATGCCGCAAGGGCCGTGGCCAATGGAGGTTTCAGGAACAGGCTGCTTGCGGCTTGCGTAGCGTCGACACCTTCAAGGCCACGGAAATACAGGAGATACGCGAGACCGGTGACCACAATGGAAAGATAGGCCAACTGAGGCCAGATGCTCCCGAGTGAAGCGACGGTCTCCCAACGTCCTTCCCACACCACCATCGGGATGAAATAGAGGGCGCCACAACCCGCACAGAGGGCGGTTACGGGCAGACCGGAATACGGTCCGGCAACTTGCTTGACGCCAACGGTAAAAATGGCAATTGACAGCGCGCTAATGAGGGCAAAGGTCATGCCCCAGAATGAATACGTTGGAGACTCATCGCTCATCGCCAGGACGGCGATGCCTGCAAAACCCAGGACGACTCCCGCTACGCGCCGGATTCGCATCGGTTCGCGCATGACCAGCGTGGAGAAGAACATGGTGAGCAGAGGGCTGGTGCCGAAGGCAGTCGCCACGACACTGGCTCCTGCGTATACGAGGCTGTACTGATAGGTGATATTGGCAAGAACCACACCGATTGGCGCTACCCAAGCTACGTGCAAGAGTATGCGCGGGGTAAGGCGCAGGCCCTTGCCGCGCAAGTCGAATGGCAAGATGAGGAGCAACGGGATCGCGCCTACTCCGAAGCGCAGACAGGAAAGCTGAACCGGGGTAATCTTGCCGACGATCGTGCGCGTGACAACCTCGGCCGTACTCCAAATCACTACGGCAAGTAGCAGTTGAATCCGGCTGCCTGTTTTCGACTTTGACACGCTTGGCGCTTTCCTGGGAAATGCTGGAAGTTATCGTTCCGCACGGATCCGCAGCCACGTCATGAATTCCTGTGGCGCGTGCAGCGTACGTTCCGAGACAGGGCGCAAAGTAACTTGCTGCACGTCCGGGTAGCCGCCGTGCACGTAATTGCATTGCAGGTGAGCGGCATTGACTGCAAGCGCGGACCCGATGCGGCTCTCGTCAAGTCTGGGGGCTGCAGGAATTGTCACGACATTGTCGCTCATCGGTTCGCTGTAGAAGAGCGGATTGAAGTGCTCATCAATCCCCAAAAGCCAAGGCCCGTATTGCACCATCGCTTCGGTGGGTTCCGCCGTAAGTTGAGAGACATCTGCGACAGTTCCATCGCGCATCAAGAACTGCAGTTTATATTCGAAACTCAGTTCTGCAGTCTCCCCCGCGCGAAGTGATTTATCCAGGACCAAGTAGCCGTCTTCTTTGCCGGACTTGAGGGGTTGGCCGCCGGAAGCAACGGATTCGCCGAGCATCCAGTCCGGAACGCGTATGGAGATGGGCACTCCCTTCTCAGGGGCCTTGTCCACGCGTATGCGCAGGACGCCGTTTTTCGAGGAGCGGTCTGCGGTAGTCGTGATTCCGAACTCGTCATTCGTCCATTGCACGGAATCGATGAGGTTGACGCGAACGCGATTCGAGTCGCACGTGACAACGGCGTCCAGCACGTCGCGGAAGGCGCGCATGCCATGCATCGTGCAGCACCACCACGCGCGGCCGTGACCGCCCTTTCGCGTGATTCCCTTGGCGGAGTAGAAGTGATGTCCAAAATCTCCGGTCGCGTACTGGTTCGCGTAGAACTGGTTGTAGAGAATATGTTCGGCGCGATTCAGGTAGCCGGCCTTTCCGGTAATCCGCCAAAGCTGAAGACCAAGCCTCAGGAAGTCGGCTTCCGAACAACCTTCATCGCATTCGTAATTGGGGTCGCCAAAGAATTCTTTAACGCCGCCATAGACCATCAACTCCGGTGACGTGACAAGTGATTCATAGAGCTTCTCCACCGTCTCAAGCAATGCCGAGTCGCGCGAAGCCTCATACTGCATGACAAGGCCGCGCAGTGTCGTGAGGTAGCCGTGCGAATGTTGTTTTCCGCGTTCCGCGGGAAACCATGTCTGAATGCTTTTGCATGCGTCCAGGTAGCGCGAGTCGCCGGTGGTGTTAGCCAGCATTACCAGCCCTTCGTTGAGCTGGCTGAAACAGATCATCCCGGAGGCTCCAAGGCCGAGCACACGATTCTTCACTTCCTCGTTCGAACACGCGGCAACGGCCGCCAGCAGGAAGTCGCCCAATCGCTTAGATGCAACCAACACGGAGGGATCGGATTTGTGTGCGTAGTACTCCATGAACCCGACAAGCAGCCGTCCGTTGCCCCACAAGAGCGCCATATGCTCACTGCCAATGGCACTGGGTTCGAACGGTAGCGATTCCGCGCCGAACCGTCCATCTGTCTTTTGATGCTTGAGGGCTTCGGAGACGAGTCCATCCACATAGGGGCTACTCTTTTCCAAAGGCACCTCGGAGAAGGCACCGATGACCCGTCCCGACAGATCGCCGCTGTAGTTGGAAAAGCGCCGTGGATAGTCAGGGCGCAGTTCCACATCCGCCAGGACGAAGTCGGGTGTAAAGCGAGGCTCCCCGCCTTCGAGCATCCGAGACGTCACCAGGTCGATGCGAGCCCGAAGCTCCCCCGCCTCCGTGACGGTATTCTGCGCGTGGCCCGCGGCGGACAACAGCCCCACTATCGCCACAAGGACAAAACAAGAATATGCTGCTCTCATCGTGTTACTCCGTGCATGACGGCAGTCGCCTATCGAACGGCTATGCGGCCTTCGATATATTGCGCCGTGAATTCATGACGCTTCGTGCGCGCCAACTCGGCCGGGGTACGCCCGTCCTTGTTCCGCACCGATGCGTCTGCCCCCCTATCGATCAGAAGCCGGACCATTGCATTGCGCCCGTGCATGGCCGCCATATGCAGTGGCGTATCACCAAAGGCATCTCGTGCCTCAAGATTCGCTCCAGAATCCAGCAGGACTTTTGCTCGCTCCGTCACCGTCCACCACGCCGCCAGATGCAGGGGCGTGAGACCAGTTGAGTCCTGGGCATTCACCTCAGACCCGTGCTCAAGCAGCCATTGAACCATCGGCGTGCTTCCACTGGTGACGGCCATGTGCAAGGGCGTCTTGCCGCGTTCGTTTCGGGCACTTAGGAGCGCGGAGTCCTGCTCCAACAAACGTGCCACGGCGGAGATGTCCCCCGCCGCGGCACGATCATGAATTGAATCTGCGCAACCCGTCACCGCGAGGCTCACTAGAAAAAGCATCGCGCAGCGGGCAAATCGGATGAGAAAGCCGGTTGAGCGAGCGGTCTGGGCAACTGCCAGTTCGCTACGGCGCCGCAACCGTGGCCTTCTCGTAGAGTTCTTTGGCATTCTCCGGCGTCACTTTCGTGGGTTGCAGGATTAAGCGAGGCTCAACCGGCTCCCCATTGAGCATTTTGATGGCGACATCCAGGGCTTCCGAGGCGCACGGCGGATAGATAAAGGTGCAGGCCAGCACACCATCCATGACTTTCTTGATACCGCCGGCTTCTCCACCCAATCCGTCGACACCGACGAAAATCATTTCCTTTTCGCGACCGGCTTCTTGCGCAGCAAGGTAGCAGCCAATTGCCATTGGATCGTTGTGCGCATAGACCACGTCGATTTTCGGATTGGCCTGCAAGATGGTCTGCATCCGCTTCTTCGCCTCGTCTTGCAGCCAGTTCGCGACTTCTTCGATTACCTTTACGCCCGCGATGGTATCGATACTCTTTCGCGCGCCGTTGTGACGTTCTTCCTGAGGCTTGGTCCCCAGGTAGCCCTTCATTTCGACGATGACCGGGTTCTGCAGGCCTTTTCCTTCGCAGTATTCCTTGACATACTGACCGGCCATCTCGCCAATCACGACGTTATCCGCACCCACGAAAACATCGTAGACCGGTTCCGCGAGATCGCGTTCAAGGCAGATGACCTTAATACCCGCATCGTGGGCTTTCTTCACGACTGGAGTCAGGGGCGTCGCTTCGTTGGGCGCGACAATCAACAGATCCACCTTTTGGGTGATCAGGGTTTCAATCTGGGCGCGTTGGCGCGAATTGTCCTGTTGCGCATCGTGAATGACCAACTCGTACTTGTCTCCGTACTCCTTGATCTTCGATTGAAAAATGTTGTTCTGTGCCGTACGGTAGGGTTCGGCGCTGTTGCATTGGGAGAACCCGATCACCAACTTCTTCTGCGCGCCTGCCGCAGGCGTCTGACCGCCCGCGCCTTCCGTAGGACCGTTTGTTGGAGTTGACTGCTGTCCGCATCCCAGCATCGCCACGCACATCGCCACCGCCAACACGCCAAAGCCAAACCGTTTCACTGGATTCACCCTCCCCGTCGTCAAACACAACACTGGTATGCCCGCCCAAACGATTCGTATACCGTGCGATTAAGTGTCTCTTTTCGTGCCCACCAACTGCAACCATACTGCAATGACGATAATCACTGCCTTCAACATGAACTGAATATTTTCATCGACGTTGTTGAGCCCAAGCAGGTTGGAGAGGATGCCGAGCGCAAGCGCGCCCACCATGGTTCCAAAGATGCTGCCTTTGCCGCCCGCAAGGCTTGTCCCGCCGATGACGGCTGCCGCGATGGCATCCAACTCATAGGCGACGCCCGCGTTGGGGTTCCCTTGATAGTTTTCGCAGCAATGCATGATGCCGGCCACGCCAGCCAGGAATCCGCACAGCGTATAGACTCGAATTTTGACCCAATTGACATTGATGCCGGTCAGTCGCGCCGCCGTCTCGCTCCCGCCAACTGCATAGAGATACCTGCCGAATCGTGTCATGCGAAGCAGAATGTGGCCGATGGCCGCGACAATGAGAAACGCCGGAATCAAGAACATCTTCTGGGCAACGAATTCGACAACCCGCGTCACGGAGCCTTCGCCAAAGCCGATATCGATATTGGCATTGTCGACCAGCCACCGCGAGAAACCTCGACTCCCGATCATGGCCGCCAAGGTGACGATGAATGGCTGCATTCGAAGACCGGAAATGAGCACGCCGCTCGCGAGCCCGAAAAGCGAAGCAGCCAGCAAGGCAGCGGCAATGGCGAAAGGCAAAGGCCACTGTTTGGCGGAAAGCGTGTGTGCGAATATCGTTCCCGACAGCGCCAGCAGCGAACCCACCGACAGATCGATTCCACCGGAGATGATAACCAATGTCATCCCCGTCGCAATCACGGCGATGACCGCAATCTGTTGCAGAATATTCGCGAGGTTCGCCCCGCCTAAGAATATGGGGATACCGTTGTGAGAAAATGCGAACACCTTGCTCACCGCGTAGTCCCACCCAGACGCGCTGGCAGGATCCACTTGCCGATAGGGTGAGAATACCGTCGCGAGGATTATCACAAACAACAGTGTTCCAAACGGCCGCACCCAATTCTGGCGCAGAACTCCCCTCAATCTGCTTGTCATCAATGACGCTTCCTGTACGTTCTTCTACCGCCTCTACCCCGCGAATTGCCCCATCCACGGAGAATTGCCCATTCTTGGGTGTACGTCTCGCAAAGTCGACGATAGCGAGATAGATCTACTTCTATTTGTGAGCAACCCGGGCTACAGTTTCTTCTTCGGAGTGAAGATAACGGTACTGTCCTTCACTTCTATACTCTCCATGGCTTCCAGCGCGGGACGAATATCCGGATTGTTATTCATCTCGTCTGCGAGGTTCTGCGCCCGCCATGCCCCCATGACCTGTTCGGGCGCGGCCTTCCCATTCATCTCCGCCGACTCGATATGGATATGGAGCTTCCCGTTCTCCATTCGCGAAGAAAGCGTGACCGCGCCATTGAAATACCGGCCTGAAAATCCAATCGCGTCCAGCGGGATGCTGGTCTCCGCCGTCATTTTGTCTCCCTCAATAGTCACGTGAAGCCGACCCTTCATTGGAGCCCATTCCGGATCATTGGCAATGACCGCATTGATGTCATCGCCCGTCAATACCAGGGGACCCACGGGCGTGCCCTGCTTGACCGCAGCGACAAAGGTCTTGATGCGCGCGTCAACCGCTTGGAACTCCTCGGGTGTGGCGGTGCTCACGGGAATATCTTTCGGGGCAGGCTCCGAATACGTCTCAACCACGTCCTTCACGAGCACGTATGCGGTAATGGATAGAACGACCACCAACGCGACGATTGCGAACAGACATCCGCAACCGAATAACAACCAGGGAAATCCCTTGCTTTTCTGCGGCATTGCCATTGGGGCACTGTACTGAGGTTGACTCATCAGAGGGTCTCCCTTCTTACAAGAACCGCAAATCTACTTGCGGCCTCGCCGTTCCACTTTCCATTCTTCTTCCAGCGACATGGATGCTCCTGTCGCCAGAGTTTTCGTTTCGCTTTGTAGGGCCACTCCGTACGTCTTTGTGGCGTCATCCAGCAAGCACAGGAACGTACAACCATTAGACACGCCCTCGGGCTTAGACGGTTTATCCGAGAGCTTACGCGTCCAAAATCCCGACTTATTCTCCGTGGCGCAACCCGAGGCAAATGCCCCCAAAACGACTTTCTCGGCGCGCGCCGTCGGCGGAACAGGGATGAGCCAATACTTGAGCGATCGTACTACAAACGGCACAAGCTGCGCGCCGCCGGAGAGCATGCGAACTTCTCCCTCTTTTCGTTCCAACCGCACCGAAGACCCAGCTTGAAGGCGCGCCGTGTTGCGAATTGCGCACGGCCCCGGTTCGGGTCCCGCGCGGAACGCTGTCACCCGAAAACGTGCTTTCCCCTCGCGCCCCACCAATTGGACCTCCTTCTTCACCTGCATTCCCGATACCGATGAAACAGGACCAAGCACCGCGAAATAATCGGACCTTACTTCCAGCACTTTGCCCGGTCCACGGCGGATCGCCGGATCCAACCCCGTAAACGGCAACAAGTCGGTCTGGAGTCCGCCCGCGTCCACCCAGTCGTGCTCTCTCTCCGATTCCTTGGGAATCGGAAGCGGAGCGATGGCATTTTCGCCTCCCGGAACCCCCACAAATCGCACGGCAAACACTCCGGGGTCGAATTCTACACGGATGGCGCCGTTATCCAAAACGATGAGGTCCGGTTCGGCCCCTGTCCCGCTCACTGCCGCGACCAGAAACAAGAGCATAGCTACCGCTCTCTGAACCATGTGGCGCTCCAACGTCATTGTGCCGAAATAATACGTCAAATGCAAATTTCCCACAAAAGTAGATGCCATAAAATATGGCTTTTGTTTAAAGAGACGGATGTAATTCGATACACGATTGCCTCACAATCGGGAAACCCTTGCTCCCGGCACTTCGTCGCGCTATTCTTCCGAGCGAGAATAGCACTACGCAAGCGAAATGAGAAGGCTTTGACATGATGCACGGCCCAATTAATCGCAGAGACTTCCTGACTTTGGCGTCTGCCGCATCGCTTTCCGCGGCCGGTTGCGCGACTTGGGCCCGACACGAAAAGCAGCCGACCCGACCTCCTAATTTCGTGTTCATCCTGATTGACGACCTTGGATACGCGGACGTTGGGTGCTTCGGCAGTACGTTTCATGAAACGCCAAATATCGACCGGTTGGCTGCGGGCGGAGAACGCTTCACACAAGCCTACGCCGCGTGCCCGGTCTGCTCCCCCACTCGCGCCAGCATCATGACGGGCAAGTACCCCGCACGCCTGAAGCTCACGGACTATCTCAAGGGCAAGCGGAGCCCGGAAGATTCTCCCCTATCACCCGCGCCTTACCTGGATGAGTTGCCGCTGGAGGAGATCACCGTTGCGGAAGCTCTTCGGACGGCGGGGTATGCCACGGGACATGTCGGGAAGTGGCATCTGGGCAAGCGTGGATTCTGGCCCGAAGACCAGGGATTCGATTTCAACTTCGGAGGCTGCTACAGCGGTATGCCAAAGAGTTACTTCTGGCCTGCCTGGAAGGGCAATCCGCCAATCGAGGGTGAGTCGGAAGGCCAGTATCTCGCGGACAGGTTGACCGACGAGGCCTGCCGGTTTATTGAGGCGAATAAGGACCGTCCCTTCTACCTCAACTTTTGCCACTACTCGGTCCATGTGCCGATAGAAGCGAAGCCAGACAAGTTGGCGAAGTACGAAGAGAAGCTGAAGCAGCATCCGGCCAATCCCGGCGAACAAAACAATCCGCGATACGCGGCGATGGTGGAATCGGTCGACGACAGCGTCGGCCGTGTAATGGAGACTTTGGAGCGTTGTGGGATTGCAGAAAACACGGTGGTGGTGTTTTTCTCCGACAACGGTGGTCTATCCGTCGAGGAGGGCGCGCACACGCCGGCGACAACGAATGCTCCGCTGCGAGATGGCAAGGGTTACCTTCACGAAGGCGGTATCCGCGAGCCTATGATTGTGTCGTGGCCCGCGGCCATCGCGGCAGGAAGCGTGTGCGAGACTCCGGTTTGCAGCATTGACTTCATGCCGACGGTCTGCGCACTGGCGGGCGTGGACTTTCGGTCTGCTGGGGCGCGCGATGTGGATGGTGTCGACCTATCCGGATTGCTGCGAAATCCTCGCGCGACGCTTCGCAGGGATGCGTTGTATTGGCATTATCCCCACTTCTCCAATCAGGGGGGCCGGCCTGGAGGCGCAGTACGTGCAGGTGACTGGAAGCTTATCGAGAACTACGAGTATGGGAAGCTGGAACTGTACAACCTGAAAGACGACATCGGCGAGGCCAAGAACTTGGCAGAAGTTGAACCCGCTCGCGCGGCGCAACTTCTCGAAATGTTGCGAGCATGGCGCGATCGCGTGGATGCGAACATGCCGACGCCCAACCCCAAATACGTGCCGCCAACTCGATAAGCCTGGGCCCAAGTACCGCGACGCTCATTCGTTTCCGGCGATTCTGTATCATGCAGCCGGGTGTTCCCATATTGCGAGGAGAATGTTCTATGGCTGTCCTGATGCTCCTTGGAGTGCTGTTGCACGCGACCACAGCTAACGAAGTCTCGGAGGCTACACCGCCCGAATCGATTCGAATTGCGTCGGTGCAGATGGCCGTGACCAATGACATGAACGCGAACCTCCTTCGGATAGAGAAGGGCATCTCCAAAGCAAAGGCCGAGGGTGCGCGCGTTGTGGTCTTTCCCGAGACTGCATTAACGGGCCTTTCCAAGGAAGCCATTGAATCGCTGGACTGGGAGCGGCTGGATCAGGCCATCGAGCGTATTCGGCAAAGGGCACGGGACACTGAGATGTACGTGATCTTCGGTGCGGCATCCCGTTCCACTTCCGACAAGCCGTACAACACCGCATTCGTCATCGGACCAGATGGTGAAGAGGTTACGCGGTATCACAAGAACTTCCCTGAATCGTGGTTTCAACCCGGCGATCACATGGCGCTCTTTTCCATCGACGGGATTCCGTGCACGTTGATCATCTGTCACGATAGCCGTTTCCCGGAACTTGTGCGCGTGCCGACGATCGCGGGGGCGCAAATTTGCTTTTATATCAGCTACGAAATCAATGGACGTGAAGGCGCGCTACGAAAGAAGGAAGGATACCGGGCGCAGTCCATCGCACGGGCGGTCGAGAACAACATCTGGTATATCCAAAGCAATGGAATTGGACCGAAGCATGGCAAGTCTTTGAGCTTGGGAAACAGCGTGATCGTCGATCCCCGTGGAACGGTTGTGGCCAAGGCGCCGCAATTGCGTGATCGGATGTTGGTCGTGGACGTGCGGCCCGGAGACGCAAAACGCTCGAACGCGCTGGAGGGACTGAGCGGCAAGGCCCTGCAGGAGTGGTGGAAGGCCGCGCAGGATCAGCTCAAAGCATGGGATGCCGCACACGCTGCCTTCGCACAGCCGAAGTCTTCCGAAGAGGGACACGTGAGGCTGGCACTGATGCAATCCATGCCCGTGAAATGGGACTTGGAATCGAACTTCGGAACCTTCCTTAAACAGCTGGACGAGGCGAAAGACGCGGATATCTTCATCACGCCGGAGTGCTGGCTGGATGGTTATGCGGCGGCGGACCCGGCGTCTTCACCGGAACGCCTGCGAACTGTCGCGCAGGACCTGTCGTCAAGCACCTACCTTCAGCGCGTCGCCGAAGAAGCGCGCAAACGGAAGACGTACATCTGTTTTGGGTTCACGTCACTCGAGAACGGGAAGATCTACAACTCCGCCGGGCTTTGGGATGACGCAGGCAAGCTGATCGGCGTATACCACAAGACCCATCTACAAACGCACGACCTTCAGTTCGCACAGGGGGAATCGCTACCTGTCTGGCAGACGCGTTGGGGAACGGTAGGCATCATGATCTGCGCGGACCGGCGGTGGCCCGAGACCGCGCGAACGTTGCGGCTTCAAGGGGCGCGGCTGATTTTGAACCCGACGTATGGCATGCATCACCTGACCAACGAATACTGGATGCGCACCAAGTCGTACGAAAACCAATGCTTCATCGCGTTTGCGCACCCCAGCGTGGGACTCGTTACCGATCCGCGAGGCGGACTCGCCGCGAAACGCTTTGACAATCCTGGCGTGCTTCTGTGCGACGTGGACCTCAACGCGTCCACCGACGACAATCACCTTCGTGACAGGCGCCCGGAACTCTACGGCATCATCGCGGACCCCAATGTGCGGTTTGGCGATAAGCCCTGATCGTCTACTTTGTTCCAAAGCTCTCAGTGTGCTTCAGTATGAAATCGACAATCGGCGTCGGGTCGACAAGACTGTGGGGATGATGCGCCACGCCCGGCTTGTGAATCACAGCGATATCGCCGCCTAGTTTCTTGTAGCGTTCTTCCAGGATGGCGGTGTTCTCCGAAACGGGAACGTCCGTATCGGCATCGCCGACCACGTGCAACACCGGGATCTTCGCCTTAGCAATCGGATCAAGCACATCAATGGGATTCTTGAACTGGGCAAAGGCCTGTTCCTCGGTATAGCCGTAGGCCTTTAGCAAATCCTGCCACGCGGAAGGATTACCCGGGCTGGTGAGTTTTCCCGAAGGCCAACTCCGGATGTCGCACACCGGAGCATCGGCGTAGATGCACGAGACTCGCTCGGGATGAAGCGCGGTCCAGTTGTAGCAAATAAGTCCGGCGCGGCTCAGTCCTTCCAGAGCGACCTTCTTCGACAGCCCTTTCTCTTTCGTCAGGAAATCGTAGAAGGCGTCCCATTCCTGCATGGACTTTGGGCTGCTGTACATGTCGGATGTTTCGAGATAGACGACATGAAACCCCTTCGCGAGAAGGGCGGTGTCTACCTGCGGCTCGTGCGCCCAGAAGAGCGCCCGCCAAATCCACGGCTTTCCTGGTGCCGCTTCCTTGGGTACCACAACCATGGCAGGACGTTCGGCACACTCGAAATCGTATTTGTCGTATCCGTTCCAGTCGCTCTTCGCGCCCGGAAACGGCGCGTCGGCCGCAAAAGCCAATACGGATATTGTCGCGAAGGCAACTACAGCGCCGTACACTCTAGTTTTCATGTCTCCCCCTAAACCCGAACCCAGTGTTCGCATCCCACGACTATACACGGGTCGCGGGGTTGAGAGCACCTGCCTGTACGCAATGCAGACTCCCACTTGTACCACTC
Source organism: Candidatus Hydrogenedentota bacterium (assembly GCA_019695095.1). Classification (NCBI taxonomy): domain Bacteria; kingdom Pseudomonadati; phylum Candidatus Hydrogenedentota; species Candidatus Hydrogenedentota bacterium. Next base: position 612 of record JAIBAQ010000004.1, on the reverse strand, counting down.
AGTCGCCTCGCTTATTCTGAGGGCTGCCGTTAGACAGGGCGTGTAAGTTGCTTTCGCCCTTTCAGGGCTCATATTGGGTGGGGGTCGATACCTGGGGTTTCGATTCGCGTCTGAAACGCGAATCTCACCCCAGGCTAGAGTATTTCGCGCTTGCAGCGCTCCGGAGAAGCGGACCGGTGAAGCGGAGCGGAAGGGCTAAGCGGAAAGGCTGAGCGTGTGAGTGATTGAACAGTTGGCATGTTACCCGATGTCGAATGATGGCCGTTAAGTTGACCAATATTGCTGCCACCGATGCCCGCGATTGCGCGGTTCATTGTTCTGCATAAAACGGAGTGCGCAAAATGAATAACCGGGTTTGCTTTCACCCCCCCTCTCTTCTCTTCATTGTGGCGACTGCTATTGGTCTAGCCTTTTCGCCTGTCACCATTGCACAGGAAGACGCGGCGCAAGAGCAGCACAAGGTCATTGGGGTTCAGGATACGAACGCCGCCCAAGACAGTTTTCACCGGACAACGCATGCGGACGCGCAGTGGTATCCGGAGGCGGGGTTGGGTTTGTTCATCCACTGGGGGATCGCGAGTGTTCAGGGCGATGCGGAGTTGTCGTGGGCGA